>CAJPPF010000019.1 GCA_905372445.1 uncultured Prevotella sp.
GGAAGCATGACGGTAATTACAAATCTAAGCAAATGCGGTCTAATGACCGATTAGGATTTAATTTGTAACAATAATACGCTCTTATTTGACACAATAAATAAAAAGATAGGGGAAAAATTTTCGTTTCTCATATTTTTTTCTCATATTTGCATTGAAAAAAATATACAATAACCTGAAACAATAAAAACAAACTTAAACATCAACATGGAACAGATTTCAAGAAATGTCGTTGTAATTGCGTCTTTGCTATGGCTCACGGCATGCTCACAACAGGGCATATTAAAACGCATAAAGGCTCTCGACAGCGGAGCATGGAACAACTCGGAATGGATTTCGGCACAGGATGCACCGGTAGTGAAGGGCACGGTAAACGAGAATTCGCGTGCTGCCGACGGCGCCAGTTGGTTTACCACAACTATTAAAAACGAGAAAAAGGTGAAATCAGTAAAATGGATGACTGCCGGACTGGGAGTGTATGAACTATATCTAAACGGAGAAAATGCAATCGGTAATGAGGATTTCCTTAAACCGGGATTCACACACTACGCAAAGACAAAACGCTCGTTCACATACGAGATAACCTCGAAGGTGCTGAACAAAAAAGCTGGCAGCGAGAACACGTTCTATGCTCAGGTGACACCTGGATGGTGGGCGGACAAGATAATAACCCCCGGAGGTAACGACGGAATGATAGGAAAGAAAGTGGCATTCCGCGGAGTACTGGAGTTTACATTCGCCGACGGAACAAAGAAACTGTACGGCACGAACACCAAAGACTGGAAAGCTGCCATAGCCGGACCTGTACGTCATGCCGCCATATTCGACGGCGAGGTGTACGACAACCGCGTGGCACAACCGTTTGGAGAGGGTATTATCAACGGAAAAAGCGAGATAAATAATGAATTTTCAGGTGAGATTCTGCCCTCGGAAGGTGCAGAGATAACCATGCGAGAGGATCTTGCCCTCAGTCCGGTGAGGGCATATGTGTGGAAAGACATAAAGGGTGACGACGGCGATAACTACGGAACGGTTATCATAGAGCGCGAATATAAAAACGGCGAAGCGATGACCGTAGGCAAAGGCGAGAACCTTGTCATCGACTTCGGACAGAATTGTTCTGCTGTACCACAATTCGTCTTCAGCGCTAAAGAGGGCACCACACTGCGCTGCGTCACCTCGGAGCTGCTCAACGACGGCAATGGAGCAAAGAACAGAGGTATGGACGGTCCTGAGGGAAGCGTACACAGACTGAATCTCAGAATACCGAACGAGGGTATGTATATAGACTATACTTTCGGAAAAACCGATGAAAACAAGCCCTCGGAGTTCATGCCACGGCACACATTCTTCGGCTACAGACTGGTGTCAATCACTGCCGACGACAACGTGACGATAAAGAGCATACGCTCTATTCCTGTCACATCAATAGCCAAAAATCTCGAGACGGGCACAATAACGACAGGCAACGAACTGATAAACAAACTCATATCAAACACCATATGGGGGCAACGCTCGAATTATCTCTCCGTACCTACAGACTGTCCGCAGCGTAACGAACGCTTAGGATGGACCGCCGACACGCAGGTATTCGCTGAAACGGGTACATTCTTTGCCAATACCAAGGCGTTCTTTCATAAATGGATGCACGATATGCGCGACACTCAGAGCCCTGCCGGAGCATTCCCCGGAGTGGCACCAATGGCGCAGTACGGCAGTATGTCGGGCGATATGATGCGTGTGGGATGGGCTGATGCCGGCGTGATAGTGCCATGGACTATATGGAAACAGTTTGGCGACAAGCAGATAATCGATGAGAACTGGACGGCAATGGAGAAATTCATCGACCATGTGAACGAGACACACTACGACCACAACGCATTGAAGAGCGAAAATTCAAACTATCAATGGGCAGACTGGTTGAGTTACGAGCCACTGGAGAGTTGCAGCGGACGGGGGTTCACTCAAAACGGTCCCAAACCGGAAGCAGTGGAATACTGGAACTACCTATGTGCCTCCTATTGGGCAATAGACGCAGGGATGATGCGCGACATGGCAGCATATACAGGACGCGACGTACAGAAATACGAGACAATGGTAGCTAACGCGAAAGAATATCTTAAGGAGCGGTTCCTAACAAACGAGGGCAAGTTTAAGACAGAAATACTCAATACTATGCAGACTCCTGCACTCTTTGCTCTTAAAAATAAACTTGTTGAAGGTGAAGCAAAGAAAAGCATGACGGCACGACTGAGACAGAATTTTGCAGACCACGGCAACTGTCTGCAGACAGGATTTCTCGGGACATCGATACTGATGAGCACGCTGACAGAGAACGGTATGGTAGACATAGCCTACGAACTGTTGTTTCAAAGGAAGAATCCAAGTTGGCTCTACTCTATCGATAACGGTGCGACAACGATTTGGGAGCGCTGGAACAGTTATATGAAAGATGAAGGCATGGGACCTCAGGGCATGAACTCATTCAATCATTATGCCTACGGTGCGGTGTGCGAATGGCTATGGGAGACCGCAGCAGGTATCTGTGCAGACAAGAAACAACCAGGATTCAAGCATATAATAATGAGTCCGGTGCCCGACAAACGACTTGGTAATGTCGACGCCACATACCACTCGGCAGCAGGAATTATAAAGAGTTCATGGAGATATGAGGGCAACGAGTGGATATGGTCGTTCACCATTCCGGAAGGCGCCACAGCCACTGTAACTATTCCAGGCGGGCAACCAAAGGAATATCAAGCAGGAAAATATACTATAAGGAAATAGCTGCAAAAGAGAAATAAGCACAGATCGTAGTGTTATGTATCTCCTACTTGGCAGTTAAACCCTAATCGGTCAATACATTTCGAACTGGTTTAATCTGATTGTTGAGCAGACCAGACAGACGCGTCAGCCGAAGGGGCGCGATTTATCCCGTTCCGCCGTTCGCACACTGCGTTCTAATGATCGATTAGGAATAAACCCAAAACGGTCAATAGACCGCGGTGCCTTTTTATTATCAAAGAACAAGAGCTTTCCTACTGCTTTCGTCCGCTTGTGTGGCATCTTACCAGCCTTATTACCTTGACGTAGCCCGCTACGCCCACGGTAACAAGACTGCTAATCTGCTCAACAATCAAACGTAATCAGGCAAGGAATCTATTGACCGTTTTGGGATAAAACTACTCACTTATATTAAAAAAGGAGCCGGTCCGCGTGGACCGACTCCTTTTTTAATATATAGCGACGACTTATGATTAGTCGGCAAGCTTTGCCTTTATGAATTCGCGATTCAGACGTGCGATATTTGCAATAGATTCGTTCTTTGGACATACAGCCTCGCAAGCACGAGTATTGGTACAGTTACCGAAACCAAGCTCATCCATCTTTGAAATCATTGCCTTAGCACGCTTTGCTGCCTCTGGACGTCCTTGTGGAAGGAGTGCCAACTGCGATACTTTTGAAGAAACGAAAAGCATTGCCGAACCGTTCTTGCAAGCAGCTACACAGGCACCACAACCGATACATGTAGCGCAGTCCATAGCTTCGTCAGCATCCTGCTTAGGGATAAGGATGGAATTAGCATCCTGAGCCTGACCGGTACGGATTGTGTTGTAGCCACCGGCAGAGATAATCTGATCGAAAGCAGTACGATCAACCATACAATCCTTGATTACAGGGAAACCTGCTGAACGCCAAGGCTCGACAGTTATAACGTCACCATCGCTGAAACGACGCATATAGAGCTGACATGTTGTAGCACCGCTCTCGGTCTTTCCATGTGGTGTACCGTTGATGTAGAGCGAACACATACCGCATATTCCCTCACGACAGTCGTGGTCAAAAACGAATGGTTCGTTGCCTTCGCTGATAAGTTGCTCATTGAGCATGTCAAGCATCTCGAGGAATGAGGTATCATCCGGGATGTTCTTCATCTCTCGTTTCTCAAAATGGCCCTTGTCCTGTGGTCCATTCTGCTTCCAATATTTTATTGTGAATGAAATATTTGCCATAATTTCTTTCTTACTTTAATTTTGATTATTGAATGAACACTAAGGATTAGTTCTTATAGTTACGTGTCTGAACCTTGATAATCTCATACTCGAGCTGCTCCTTATTAAGCACAGGAGCTGTCTCATCATTGTTCTGATACTCCCAAGCGCCTACGTAGAAGAAGTTCTCATCGTCACGCTTTGCTTCACCTTCTTCTGTCTGATGCTCCTCGCGGAAGTGACCACCACAAGACTCCTCACGATGGAGAGCGTCGTAAGCAACGAGCTCGCCCATTACAATAAAGTCACGAAGATGGACAGCCTTGTCAAGCTCTATGTTGAGACCTTCCTTTGTACCAGGTACGAAGAGGTTGGTGTTGAACTCCTTGCGAAGCTCCTTCATCAGACGCAGACCTTCCTCGAGACCTTCCTTTGTACGTCCCATACCAACATGCTCCCACATGATGTGACCAAGCTCCTTGTGGATAGAATCAACAGAGCGCTTACCCTTGATATTGAGCAGACGTGTGAGCTCGCTGTCAACAGCCTTCTCAGCCTCTGCGAACTCAGGGAGTTCTGTAGATAGGCGAGGCCATATTGACTGGTCAGCGAGATAGTTCTGAATGGTGTAAGGCAGTACGAAGTAACCGTCGGCAAGTCCCTGCATGAGAGCAGAAGCACCGAGACGATTAGCACCGTGGTCAGAGAAGTTACACTCTCCGATAGCGAACAGACCGGGAATTGTGGTCTGGAGCTCATAGTCAACCCATATACCACCCATTGTATAGTGGATAGCAGGGAAGATCATCATAGGCTTATAGTAATCGAAGCCGTCAGCAGAGCGTACAAACTCGCCTGGGTTGACGTCGGTGATTTCCTCATACATATCGAAGAGGTTGCCATAACGCTGGCGAATCTCGTTGATGCCAAGACGCTGTATTGACTCAGAGAAATCGAGGAATACTGCAAGACCGGTGTTGTTTACGCCGAAGCCCTTGTCGCAACGCTCCTTGGCAGCACGTGAAGCAACGTCACGTGGAACAAGGTTACCGAATGCCGGATAACGCCGCTCGAGGTAGTAGTCGCGGTCTTGTTCAGGTATATCCCAACCGTTCTTTGTGCCTGCCTGAAGTGCCTTGGCGTCCTCAATGTTCTTTGGAACCCAGATACGTCCGTCGTTACGGAGTGACTCTGACATAAGAGTAAGCTTTGACTGGTTGTCACCATGTACAGGAATACATGTAGGGTGAATCTGGACATAAGAGGGGTTAGCAAACATTGCTCCCTTACGATAGCATTGGATGGCTGCCGTACAGTTACATCCCATAGCGTTTGTAGAGAGGAAGTAAGCGTTACCGTAACCACCTGTAGCGATCACAACTGCATTGGCAGAGAAGCGTTCGAGCTTGCCGGTAATGAGGTTCTTGGCAATGATACCGCGAGCACGACCGTCAACGATAACCACATCCTCCATTTCATAACGTGTGTAGAGCTTCACCTTGCCTGTATGTACCTGGCACATGAGCGAAGAGTAAGCACCGAGAAGGAGCTGCTGACCTGTCTGACCCTTTGCATAGAATGTACGTGACACCTGGGCGCCACCGAACGAACGGTTTGCAAGCATACCACCGTATTCGCGTGCGAAAGGCACGCCCTGAGCAACACACTGGTCGATGATATCGTTTGAAACTTCAGCGAGACGGTAAACGTTAGCCTCACGAGCACGATAGTCACCACCCTTTACTGTATCGTAGAAGAGACGATAAACAGAGTCTCCGTCGTTCTGATAGTTCTTTGCGGCATTGATACCACCCTGTGCTGCGATAGAGTGAGCACGACGTGGCGAGTCCTGAATACAGAAGTTAAGTACGTTGAAACCCATTTCTCCAAGTGAAGAAGCAGCAGAGGCACCGGCAAGTCCGGTACCAACAACGATAACATCAAGCTTCAGTTTGTTCTTTGGATTTACCAAACGCTGGTGTGCCTTAAACTCAGTCCACTTCTCAGCTACTGGTCCCTCAGGTATTCTTGAATTTAATACTTTAGACATTGTTCTTAGGATTTTAAAAAGTTAAACCATTAGTAAAGACAAATCGGTTCTAATGCATCAGCACAACCTCCATAGCTTTCAGGAGAAATGCAACCGAAGAACGCAGCGAGTACTACTACTGCAAAACCAGCAAAAAGAAGTGTAGAATAAACAATAGCAATGACACGCCAACGGCAGAACCATGTCTTGCCATTCCAACCAAAGGTCTGAATAGCTGACCAGAAACCATGTGTGAGGTGGAACCACAGAGCACAGAGCCACAAGAGGTAGATAACAACGTAAACAGGCTGAGAGAATGTGTACTGAATCCAGTAAGCTCCATTAGCAGCAAGCTCAACATCGCCAACGCCTGTCATCTCTACCAACTGCATCTTTGCCCAGAAGTTGTAAAAGTGAACACAAAGACCACCGAGGATAATAAGACCAAGAACAAGCATGTTCTGTGACGCCCACTCTACCTTTTTAGGTCGATCAGTAACCTCGTAACGGCTTGTACCACGTGCCTTACGATTCTGAATAGTAAGGATGAACGCATACAGGATATGGATTACTGTAAGAGCAGCAAGAGCCACTGTTGCAACTAAAGCATACCAGTTGGCACCCAAAAATTCACAAATCATGTTGTATGCGTCTGCAGAGAACAGAGCGACAACATTCATTGACATGTGGAATGTCAAAAACAGAATAAGCGCAAGACCTGTTACAGACATCACGACTTTTCTGCCAATAGAAGAATTAAATAACCACATAGATGATTAAGAATTAAGTATTTAAATATGTAAAATTTTCCACGTATGAACATCCGTCCCTTCACAGGTTGCCTTAATGGCTACATCTAATAACACTTATTAGGTATAGCCGCTTTAATTATCAGTGCAAAAATACTATATTTTGGGGAGAAATGAAAATATTTTTGTGGAAAATCAAAAAAATCTTGCTACTTTTGTAGTGCAAAAGAGTTTTTACATATAATACCACACATATTTCTTTACGTTAATGACATTCTTTTATGATGTTATAGTCATTGGTGGCGGACATGCAGGAGACGAAGCGGCGACCTCCTCTGCAAGACTTGGGGCACAGACATGCCTTATCACCATGGATATGAACAAGATCGGTCAGATGAGTTGCAACCCTGCCGTCGGCGGCATTGCAAAGGGACAGATCGTGCGCGAAATCGATGCCTTGGGCGGTCAGATGGGTCTTATCGCCGATGCCACAGCTATACAATTCCGCATGCTGAATCGCGGCAAGGGTCCTGCAGTGTGGAGCCCTCGCGCTCAGTGTGACCGCGGGAAGTTCATTTGGAAGTGGCGCGAGACGCTCGACCACACTGACAATCTGGACATATGGCAGGATCAAGCGGAGGAACTGATCGTCGAAAATGGCGAGGCTGTAGGTGTCCGCACCATGTGGGGAGTGGAGTTTCGTGCGAAGTCGGTGGTTGTCACCGCCGGAACATTCCTCAACGGACTGATGCACGTAGGACGCAAGATGGTGCCGGGAGGTCGCTGTGCAGAACCTGCCGTAACCGGTTTCACGGAGTCACTGACGCGTCATGGAATTAAATCCTACAGGATGAAAACGGGTACACCCGTAAGAATAGACAAAAGGTCAGTACATTTCGAAGACACCGAACAACAGCCCGGAGAGAATGCTTTTCATCAATTCAGTTACTTCGGTCCACACCACACTCTGCCACAACTGCCCTGCTGGACATTCAATACAAACAAGGAGTGCCACGAAATTCTGCGCCGCGGACTCGAAGACTCACCTCTTTTCAACGGACAAATCCAAAGCACCGGACCACGTTACTGTCCTTCCATTGAGACAAAACTCGTAACTTTTGCCGACAAGGAGCAGCATCCTCTTTTCCTCGAACCAGAGGGAAGCGATACCAACGAGATGTACCTGAACGGTTTCTCCTCCAGCATGCCACTCGACATTCAGCTTGAGGCATTAAAGAAAATACCGGCACTCAGGGATGTAAAAATCTATCGTCCGGGCTATGCAATAGAGTACGACTACTTCGATCCTACGCAACTTAAACACACTTTAGAATCGAAGATAATAAGCGGTCTGTACCTTGCCGGACAAGTAAACGGCACTACAGGATATGAAGAGGCTGGCGGTCAGGGACTTATTGCAGGAATAAACGCGGCGTTAAAATGCTCCGGAAACAGAGAGTTCATCCTCGGGCGCGACGAAGCATACATCGGAGTACTTATCGACGACCTGGTCACAAAGGGCGTCGACGAACCTTACCGTATGTTCACATCACGTGCAGAGTACAGAATACTGCTCAGACAAGATGATGCAGACGCCCGTCTTACGGAAAAAGCGTACAATATAGGTCTTGCTACAACGGAGCGTTTCGCATGGTGGAAACAAAAGGAAGAAGGCATTAACCACCTTATAGACTGGTGCAATAACCTGTCGATAAAACCGAAAGAAATAAATCCTGCATTAGAGAAAATAGGCTCTGCTCCACTCCGCTTTGGCTGTAAACTGAGTGATCTCATCACACGTCCACAGTTGAACGTAAAAGACCTTACCGAGATTATTCCTGAATTTCAGGCACAAATCGATAAGCTACCGAACAGAAATGACGAAATATCCGAAGCGGCAGAGATAAAACTCAAGTATGCAGGATATATAGAACGCGAGAAAAATATCGCAGAAAAGATGCACCGCTTGGAGAATATAAAGATAAAAGGGCGCTTCGATTATGCCAAACTTCACGAAATATCAACCGAGGGACGACAAAAACTGGCGCATATAAATCCCGAAACTCTCGCACAAGCAAGTAGAATTCCCGGCGTTTCACCGAGTGATATAAACGTACTGCTCGTACTTCTTAATAGATAAGGACGAATCTCCGAGGAAAAGAAAATTATAAAAGAAGAATAAAGCATATACGAAATAAATGACGTTTCATGTGAAACAAAGAAAACAGTACTATCGTTGAAACCGTAAGAAAATCAAGTAATTAGTAGAAGGAAACAAATAAAACTTATATAATATGAACAACAAAAAACTCCTTGAAAATCTGAGATGCGTACCGGATTTCCCAATTAAAGGAATCATGTTTCAGGATGTCAGCACTCTATTCAAGAACGCTGAATGCGTAAAAATCATGCGCGATGAAATCGTGGATCTTTACAGGGATAAGAGTATAACAAAAATTGTAGGCATCGAAAGCCGAGGTTTTGTGATGAGCTCTGCCCTTGCTGTAGAATTAGGTGCAGGCATAGTGCTGTGCCGAAAGCCCGGAAAACTCCCTGCAGAGACCATTCAGCAGTCATACACAAAGGAATACGGAACAGACGTAATAGAGATTCATAAGGACTCAATCGACGAAAACGACATTGTGTTGATTCACGATGATTTGCTGGCAACCGGTGGAAGTATGCGCGCAGCATACGACCTTGTAAAGAAATTCAACCCCAAGAAAATATACATCAACTTCCTTATTGAACTTAGAATCGAAGGCTTACATGGCAGAGACGCTTTCGAACCTGGCACCGAGATAACAGCCCTCATGACAATCTGACAAACGATAAAGACTACTGCCCTTCTTCACTAAAAGAAAATGAAGGACAGTAGTTTGTGTATAATATTGTTTCATGTGAAACATAACATGTTGTTTCATGAAACACAAACGAACAAATGTAAATGACACGCGAGGAGAATGAGAAGAGAATTGCCTATCTGAAGAACATAGCATTAAGCCTGCCAGATGCTCCGGGATCATATCAGTTTCTGGACGAGAACGGTATTATAATATATGTGGGAAAGGCGAAGAACCTCAAGAATCGTGTCGCAACATATTTCCATACCGAAGTAGACAGATACAAGACAAAGGTCCTTGTCAGTAAGATACACGACATAAAATACACACGAACTACCGACGAGACAAGTGCGCTGCTGCTCGAGAACAGTCTTATAAAGCAGTATAACCCGCGTTATAACGTACTTCTGAAGGACGGAAAGACTTACCCGAGCATCTGCATCACACGCGAACTCCTGCCCCGGATATTCAAAACACGCCAGATAAACAAGAAGATCGGCAGATACTACGGTCCTTACAGTCAGGTGAGCACCATGTATGCAATCCTTGATTTGATAAACAATACATACTTTCCCCGCCGCTGCCACATGCCTATTACAGAGGAAGGAATAGCTCAAGGCAAATATAAGCCGTGCCTGGAATATCACATCAAAAACTGCAAAGGTCCATGTTGCGGGAAACAGTCCATCGAGGACTATCGCGAAAACATCAGGCAGGCATCAGAAATTCTTGAGGGAAAGACTCGAAAACTAAGCCGCGAGATACATGAGAAAATGCTTCAGAAAGCAGCAGAACTGAAGTTTGAAGAGGCAGAAGAGCTAAAGCAGAAGTATTTGTTATTAGAGAATTTCGTTGCCAAGAGCGAGGTGGTAAGCTATACGATCAACGATGTGGATGTCTTCAGCATCATCGATGATGATTTGAAAAAATACGCTTTCATAAACTATATCCACGTGGCTAACGGCACAATAACACAGAGTTTCACCTACGAATATAAGCGCAAGCTCGACGAGACCGACGAGGAGCTTCTTCTCACTGCCATTCCCGAGATACGCGAACGGTTCAAAAGCACCTCAAAGGAGATAATCGTACCCTTCGATATGGACTGGGCAATGCCCGACGGCGCACAGTTTTTCGTGCCCCAAAGAGGCGATAAGAAGCATCTTTTAGAGCTATCGGAACTCAACGGAAGGCAGTATAAAGTGGATCGTTTGAAGCAGACTGACAAGCTGAACCCTGAGCAGAAACAGACACGCCTTATGAAAGAATTGCAACAGAAGTTAGGTCTGGAAAAGATGCCATATCACATAGAATGCTTCGACAATTCGAATATCTCCGGCGATGATGCTGTCGCCGGCTGCATCGTATACAAAGGCATGAAACCATCGAAGAAAGACTATCGCAAATACAACATCAAAACGGTGGTCGGACCTGATGACTACGCATCCATGCAGGAAGTGGTCAGACGTCGTTACAGCCGTATGATCGAGGAGAACACCCCCCTGCCCGACCTCATCATTACCGACGGTGGAATCGGTCAGATGAACGTAGTGCGCGAGGTGGTCGAAGGTGAGCTCAGCCTGAACATACCGATAGCCGGACTTGCCAAGGACGACAAGCACCGCACCAACGAACTTCTCTTTGGCTTCCCACCGAAGGTCATTGCCCTGAAGACCAACTCCGAACTGTTTAATGTGCTTACCCAGATACAAGACGAAGTACACCGTTACGCCATAACATTCTTCCGCAACAAGCACTCAAAGAACGCTCTCCACAGCGAACTCGACGACATCAGAGGCATAGGTCCGAAGACGAAAGACGAGCTGTTAAAGACATTCAAGAGCTTAAAACGAATAAAAGAGGCTGATATTCAAGCACTTACATCTGTAATAGGACAAGCTAAAGCCGAAATATTATTCAATTATTTTCATCAGAAATAAGGTTATTCGAAATAAAATTCTTATATTTGCAGGCTGTTACTACAATCTACTATAAAACAGCAAAAATAAGACAGATATGCGAGCACTTATACAGCGAGTAAGCCATTCGAGCGTGACCATCTGCGGAGAACTGCATTCCTCCATCGGAAAGGGTTTGCTTATACTCGTTGGCATAGGCGACGACGACAGCCAGGAGGACATCGACTACATAGTGAAGAAGACCGTCAACCTGCGTGTCTTCGACGATTCCGACGGCGTGATGAACCTCTCCCTTCTCGACATCAAGGGCGAGCTGATGCTCATAAGCCAGTTCACCCTCATGGCATCGACGAAGAAAGGCAACCGTCCGAGCTATATACGTGCTGCCAGACCCGACATCTCCACCCCACTCTACCAGTCGCTCATTCGCGCCTTTGAGGCTGCCACAGAGCAAGAAATCGCTACCGGCGAGTTTGGTGCAGACATGAAGGTGGACCTGCTGAACGACGGTCCGGTGACGATAATGATTGATTCCAAACTAAAAGATTTCTAAGATATGAACAAGTACGAAGAAGTATTAGCAAAGTACAACCTCGAAATCAGCGATGCTGACGTACAGGCTGCAGTGAAGGACCTTATAGCAAACAAGGTACCGGAGAACGACACTGTCGAAGTAAAGAAATTCCTCATGGGCAGCATCGAGCTGACAACTCTCAGCTGCACCGATTCCGACACGAGTGTAATGGCATTCACAGAGCGTGTGAACGCCTTCGACAACACCTATCCCGATCTCCCTCACGTGGCTACAATCTGCGTCTATCCATGCTTTGCAGAGGTCGTAAAAGATACTCTCGAGGTCGATGGTGTCGAGATAGTATGTGTTTCCGGCTCATTCCCTTCATCTCAGACATTCTCCGAAGTCAAGGTGGCTGAGACTGCATTGGCAATAAAAGACGGCGCCACAGAGATTGACATCGTGATGCCTGTAGGCAAGTTCCTCAGCGGTGACTACGAGGGAGTATGCGAAGATATCACCGAGCTGAAGAATGTCTGCGGTAAGGACGTTCCAATGAAGGTCATCCTCGAGACAGGCTGCCTGAAGACTGCTCAGAACATCAAGAAAGCCTCTATCCTGTCAATGTACGCCGGTGGCGACTACATCAAGACCTCTACCGGCAAGGAGAAGGTTTCTGCCACACCGGAGGCAGTATACGTCATGTGTCAGGCAATCAAGGAATACTACGATGCGACGGGCATACAGATAGGTCTTAAGCCTGCCGGTGGCATCAACACCGTGATGGATGCTATCACCTACTACACTATCGTGAAAGAAGTTCTGGGCGAGAAATGGCTCACCAACAAGTGGTTCCGCCTCGGTACATCACGCCTTGCCAACATCTTCCTGAGCGAGGTTACGGGCGAAGAAGTAAAGTTCTTCTAAACCCAAATCGGTCATTAGAGTCCTTGTCTGATTTTGTTCGATTGTTGAACAGATATGCTGGCGTTTCATCGAAGGCGTAGCGGGCTACGTCGAGATGTAATGGCAGCGCAGATGTCGGCAAGCGGACTAAAGCAGGCAGGAAGCATGACGGTAATAACAAATCTAAGCTAATGCGTCCTAATGACCGATTCGGGCTAAACAAGGAAATAATTTTACACGTTCAAGAACCGCCGTTTTCAGGTCCTCATTCCTACGGTTTTAGAGGCAAGAAACGGCGGTTTTAGAGTCTAAAAGCGCCGAAATGAGAAAGTCATTCCGGCGCTTCTTGTTTTTATGCTCTATGCTTAGAGATAATCAATTGATAATCAGAACTATAATTTTCTTGCCGCAACATAGTCGACATAAGCAAGGAGCGATTTTTTAATGTCGCTTTTCTTTACATATTGGTTAAGGAAATCAATGGCTGACAAGCGGAAGTCGTTCATCGTATTCTCGGCATATTCTATACCACCGTTGGCTTTTGTAAACTCCACCAGGCGAGCAATCTCTTCCTTTGTGACCTCATGCTTCCTCACCTTCCGCGCTATGGCAATCATCTCCTCATCGGCTGTTGAGTTCAGCGCGTAGATAACCGGCAGAGTGAGCTTGCCCTCTGCCATGTCGTTACCGGTCGGTTTACCTATCTGTCCGTCATCATAATAGTCGAAAATATCATCGCGAATCTGAAAAGCAATGCCCAGATCGCGACCGAATTTCATGGTTTTCTCCACCAGCTCCTCGCCCACTCCGGCACTCAGCGCGCCTATTGCCGCACAGGCTTCGAACAACGCCGCCGTCTTCTGCTTTATGACATCGTAATATATCTCCTCCGAGAAGTCACTGTTGTTGATGTTCGAGAGCTGTAACAACTCGCCGTTGGAGAGCATTCTTCCAAGTTCGGCAAGGTAGTCGACAATAGCATGGTTACGCGTGTGCGAGATTTTCAGAAGAGCTGTCGAGAGAATGTAATCACCCACAAGCACCGACACCTTATTGTCATACATGGCATTTACCGACGCCTGCCCCCTTCTCTCGTTACTCTCGTCGACAACGTCGTCGTGGACAAGCGACGCCGTATGAAGCAGTTCCAGACCTATAGCTGCATTCTGCGACACATCCCCTACTTCGCCAAATGCTTTGGTAATCAGCAGTATAAGCATCGGACGCATACGCTTTCCTCCGCGCTGGCGAATGTAAGCGAGCGCATTGGAGAGCAGTCCGTCAGGATGAGAAAGAGCATCATTGAAACGACTTATAAACTCGTCGAGCTCCTTTTCTATAGGTTGCTTTATGATTGATAAATAGTCCATTACGTAATTTTTTTCCTACAAAATTAATCATTTCCGCGCATATTATGACAAAAAAATTGTAATTTTACGGCACAAAAGAAGAATTTTACATGGAGAAACTGTTTTTCATTGATGCCTACGCCATCATCTATCGCTCATATTATGCCTTCATAAATAACCCGCGCATCAACTCAAAAGGCTTGAACACATCAGCCATTGTGGGCTTCATGAACACTCTGAACGAGGTAATCACAAAGGAGAAACCTACGCATATCGGAGTGGCTTTCGACCCGGGTAAAACATTCAGAAACGAGGCTTTTCCGGAATATAAAAGCCAGCGTGAGGAGACTCCTGAGGACATTCGCAAAGCAGTACCTATCATAAAAGAGATACTCGAGGCAATGCACATCCCATGCCTGCTTGTCGACAATTTCGAGGCTGACGATGTCATTGGAACACTTGCCACCAAGGCTGGCGAAAAAGGCTACGAAACATATATGCTCACACCTGATAAAGACTATGGTCAATTGGTCAGTGAGAACGTAAAAATATTCCGTCCGCGTCATGGCGGAGGCTACGAAACTCTCGATGTAAAAGCCGTTTGCGAGAAATACGGCATCACTTCCCCACTCCAGGTCATAGACATTCTGGCACTCATGGGCGACTCTGCCGACAACTTCCCCGGATGTCCCGGTGTCGGACCAAAGACTGCCACGACACTAATAAATCAGTTTGGCTCAATCGAGGAGATGCTCACGCGTACATCAGAAATAAAAGGAAAGCTACGCGAAAAAGTGGAAAGTCATGCCGACGACATAAAAATGTCGAAGTTCCTCGCCACCATCCGAAAAGATGTTCCCATTGAGCTCGATCTCGAAAAACTCAAACTCGTCGATGCCGATGATGAGAAATTGCAGAAACTTTTCACTGAACTGGAATTTAAAACCCTCGCGGACAAGATTCTTAAAAAACCTTTCACAAAGAAAATACCTGTTAATTTAGAAGGCGATCTCTTTGGATTATTTGCCAACGAGAGCCTGGATGAACCGAAATACGCGAGTTTTGAGACATTAGAAACGACATCTGTAGATTATCAACTTATTGATAATGAAGAGGATAGGCTACGTATTTATGATTTTATTAGGACATTTGAAATTATCAGTTTTGACACGGAGACCACCTCAATCTCGCCGATCGATGCCGAATTAGTGGGGTTCAGTTTCGCTGTGGAGGAAAAAAAGGCATTTTATGTGAGTGTTCCTGACAATCGTGAAGAGGCGCAGAAAATCGTCGAGCTGTTCCGTCCTATTCTTGAAAACGAGAAAATCATGAAGGTCGGACAGAACATCAAATATGATATTGAAGTCATGCGCAACTATGGCGTTCACCTCGCCGGTCAGCTCTTCGACACGATGATTGCCCATTATCTCATCCAGCCCGAACTTCAACACAATATGGACTACATGGCAGAGACGCTCCTCAACTACCATACAATCCACATCGAGCAGCTCATCGGACCGAAAGGCAAGAACCAACGCTCAATGCGCAATCTCTCCCCTACCGATGTGTATAAATATGCAGCTGAGGACGCAGACATAACACTTCGACTGAAGAATGTCCTCGAGCCGCGCCTTAAGGAACTTGGCGTCGATGCGTTGTTCCATAACGTAGAGATGCCACTCATCTATGTGCTCGCAGAAATAGAACACAACGGAGTGTTGTTGGATACCGAATCACTAAAAGAAGTGTCAAAAGTTTTCACTGCACGAATGAATAAAATAGAGCAAGCCATATATGAGTTAGCAGGTCATTCGTTCAACATCTCCTCCCCTCGTCAGGTCGGCGACGTTCTCTTTGACGAGATGAAGATAGTCGACAAACCGAAGAAGACTAAGACAGGACAGTTCGTAACCAGTGAGGAAGAGCTTCAAAAGCATGCCTCGAAGAACAAGATAGTACAGAAAATACTCGATTACAGAGGTTTAAAGAAACTCATCGGCACATACGTTGACGCCCTACCACAGCTTATAAACCAACGTACCGGGCATATCCATACATCGTTCAATCAGGCTGTCACAGCCACCGGACGACTGTCATCATCCGACCCTAACCTCCAGAATATACCTGTCCGGGGTGAAGATGGAAAGGAAATACGCAAATGCTTCATACCAGAGAAAGGGTGTAAATTCTTTTCAGCCGACTACTCACAGATTGAACTTCGTGTGATGGCACACCTCTCACAGGATGAGAATATGATTCATGCCTTCGAGAATGGGCTTGATGTTCACGCTTCGACAGCTGCAAGAGTCTACAACAAAAACATTACCGAGGTCACTCGCGATGAGCGTACAAAGGCGAAACGTGCCAATTTCGGAATAATATACGGCATCAGCCAGTGGGGTCTTGCCGAGCGACTACAGATTGACAGAGCAGAGGCGAAAGCGCTCATGGACGGTTATTTCAACACTTTCCCGAGAGTGCGCGACTATATGGAAGAGGCGAAAGAGACGGCGCGTAAGAAAGGTTACGTAGAGACATTCTTCCATCGCCGCCGCTATCTTCCCGACATCACATCGGGCAATGCCACAGTGCGCGGCTTTGCCGAGCGCAACGCCATAAACGCCCCTATCCAAGGCTCAGCGGCTGATATTATCAAAGTGGCAATGGTAAAGATATTCAAACGTTTCAAGGACGAGGGCATACGCTCGAAGATGATTCTTCAGGTGCACGACGAATTGAACTTCTCGGTGCTTCCAGAAGAAGAGAAAAAGGTAGAGCAGATCGTAATCGAGGAAATGCAGAACGCCTACCCTCTCCGCGTGCCACTCACCGCCGATTCAGGATGGGGCGACAACTGGCTCGAAGCGCATTGATAATTGTAATCATAATTATATATAAAATTTTTACCATTAATAAATTAAAATACAGTTTTTACCGTATTTTTGCATACGGATATCATTATATAAAAATATAAAATTAACATATGGCATTGAAATGTGGAATCGTAGGATTGCCCAATGTTGGCAAATCTACCCTCTTTAACTGTCTGTCTTCAGCCAAGGCTCAGGCAGCAAATTTTCCTTTCTGTACAATAGAACCCAACATTGGCGTCATCTCTGTACCCGACGAGCGGCTCACAAAACTTGCCGAAATAGTACATCCGGGGCGCATCGTTCCCGCAACATGCGAGATTGTTGACATCGCAGGATTAGTGAAAGGTGCATCAAAGGGCGAAGGGCTGGGCAACAAGTTTCTCGGCAACATACGCGAGACCGACGCGATAATACACGTGCTGCGTTGCTTCGACGATGAGAACATCACCCATGTCGACGGCACCATCGACCCTATCCGCGACAAGGAAATCATCGATACCGAGCTGCAGTTGAAAGACCTTGAGACTATCGAATCGCGCTTGGCAAAGACACAGAAAGCTGCCTCGGCGGGCAATAAGGATGCAAAGATAGAGGCTACGGTTATGGCGGCTTACAAGGAAGCGCTTGATGCCGGCAAGAACGCACGCACGGTGACGTTCGAGTCGAAGGACGAACAGGAAGTGGCAAAGAACCTTTTCCTGCTGACAAGCAAGCCTGTGCTCTATGTATGCAATGTCGATGAGACAGCAGCAAAGGACGGTAACGAATGGACAAAGAAGGTCGAGGCACTGGCAAACGAGGAGGGGGCAGAGAGTATGATCGTCGCTGCAAAGACCGAAGAGGACATTGCCGGCTTCGAGTCCTACGAGGACAAGCAGCTGTTTCTCGAAGAGCTTGGCCTTGAAGAGAGTGGGGTGAATCGACTGATAAAAAAGGCATACGCCCTGCTTGACCTGCAGACATTCATCACAGCAGGCGAGATGGAGGTGAAGGCATGGACCTACAAGCGCGGCTGGAAGGCTCCGCAGTGTGCAGGTGTCATCCATACCGACTTCGAGAAAGGATTTATCCGTGCCGAGGTGATAAAGTACGAAGACTATCTGCAATACAAGTCTGAGGCAGCAATCAAGGAAGCCGGCAAGCTCAATGTCGAGGGAAAAGAGTATGTAGTGCAAGATGGTGACATAATGCACTTCCGTTTTAATGTATAACAAACAGTAACATAAAAAATAAGAATCTATGTTAGAACAATTTAACTACATCGTCTGGGATCCTTCAATCGTGGCTTTCCATATTGGTCCGCTTGTCTTTCGCTGGTATTCTCTGTGCTGGATCGCCGGACTGCTGGGTGCTTATTTCATGGTGAAATGGTTGTTTCAAGACCAGAAGATTGCCGACAAGAAATTCGACCCTCTGTTCATCTACTGCTTCATAGGCATCATTGCAGGTGCACGATTGGGGCATTGTCTCTTCTATCAGCCCGATTATTTCCTGTCTTCAGGCAAGCATATTATAGAAATGTTCCTGCCGATTCATTTCCTTGCTGACGGGGGATGGAAATTCACCGGCTATGAAGGTCTGGCATCGCACGGAGGCACGTTGGGTCTGATGATTGCGCTGTTCATCTACAGCAAGAAAGTGCAGATACCGTTGTGGAACGTGCTTGACAACATAGCCATTGCCACTCCAATCACGGCGTGTTGCATACGTCTGGGCAACCTGATGAACTCTGAGATTATAGGAAAGATAACCGATGTGACTTGGGCGTTCATTTTCGAGCGCGTAGACCAGATGCCACGCCACCCGGGACAGCTCTACGAAGCTATAGCCTACTTCCTTTTCTTCTTCGTCGGGATGTGGTTCTATAAGGTGAAGAAGACGCCTGTAGGCAAAGGATTCTACTTCGGACTGTGCATATTCCTTATTTTCACGTTCCGCTTCTTCATCGAATATACGAAGATAAACCAGGTTGACTTCGAGTCAGGAATGCCGTTCAACATGGGTCAGCTGCTGAGTGTACCGTTCATAGTGCTTGGCATCTACTGCATGATAAAGGCATCGAGAAAGCAATAAGCCGACCTCACTCACTGCGATACTATACTTAATAGGAAAACATATCAATCAAATGAAAAGATTAATAATCCTATTTGCATTGTGCATATACATTCTATCTGTAAGTGCACAGACAACAGTGAAAGGTACTCTGGCTGATTCGCTGACCCATGCAGGGGAGCCTTATGCAACAATACGTATATATAAGGAAGGTGACGACGCCAAGCCTGCCTATATGGCTGTGACTGACGCAGAGGGTAGTTTCGCACAGGAGATAAAGGCTGACGGCAATTATACGATCGTGTTCTCGTCAGTAGGACACAACAATGTGAGGCGCTCGCTCAACATCAGCGGACAGAAAGAGGTCGACCTCGGCACTGTGCTCACCGGCGACGACACTGCTACACTCGGTGCTGTAGAGGTGGTGGCACAGAAGCCTATCGTCAAGATGGAGGCTGACAAGATGACCTATTCCGTCGCTGACGACTCCGACTCAAAGACCATGACGGTGCTCGACATACTCCGCAAGGTGCCGATGGTGACCGTCGACGGGCAGGACAACATCAGCGTCAACGGCTCATCGGCATTCAAGATTTATGTCGACGGCAAGCCAAACCCAATGTTCAGCAAAAACGCAAGTCAGATTTTCAAGGCTATGCCGGCAAGCATGGTGAGCAGCATTGAGGTTATTACAAATCCTGGAGCCAAATATGATGCCGAAGGTGCAGGCGGAATCCTCGACATCAAAATGGCAAGCTCGCAGAGTAGGGGAGCAAGCCAGGAGCCGATGAACGGCTACAACGGTTCGCTGACAGCACAGGCGGGAAACCGGCAGCAGGGTCTCACGGCGTTCGTGGCAGGGCAGCAGGGGAAGTTCAGATATAACGCAGACGTGTCAGGCAACTACATCGACAACGGCAATGTAAGCGTCGATATGTTCCGCAAACAGAACGACGGCAGCATGATGAATATGTCTACAACGTCAAAGAATAAGGTAAAATCACTGTGGGGACAGTTTTCCGTAGGTTATGACATCGACCCGCTCTCGTCCGTGAACGCATCCTTAGGACTGTCGAAATTCTCGGTCACAAACAATTCCTACCCAACGACACGCTTCTCGAACGGTGTCTACGGCAAAGGCTTTGAATACAAATCATTCAGCAAGGACAATTTTAATTATCTGTCGGCAAATGCAAGTGTCGACTATCATAGGTTCTTCAATGCCGATCATAGTTCGTCGCTGACCATCACATATCAGTTCAACAATAACCCCGGCGACAACGATAATGAGACGCAAATGTTCACCGAAGGCATCACACAGAGCATCGTAGACCTGACATCACGGACATCATACGGACATACTAACACCATAGACCACACCGCACAGCTCGACCTTGTGAACAAACTCTCGGAGCATCAGACGCTGAACAGCGGCTTGAAGTACTCCAACCGCACAGGCACTTCAGACAGCAAATTCTATCGCGCAGGAAAGTATGAAGACGCTTTGAGCACCGACTACTCCAACCGCGACCAGATAGGCGCTGTGTACGCAGAATTAGACAACCACTGGACTACCATCTCGGCAAAGGTCGGACTGCGATACGAACAAACGTGGCAGAGCGTTGAATTCCGCAAAGGTCACGGCAGCAATTTCAATAAGAACTACGGCAATCTGGTGCCGTCAGTCACACTGTCGAAGACTCTCGGCATGGGAAAGAGCATCGGAGCGACATACAATATGCGCATATCACGTCCGGGAATAACATATCTGAACCCTTACGTCGACCGCTCCCGCACGGCAGCAATAACCTATGGTAACACTGCACTCACCGTAGAGAAGAGCCATAACTTCGGATTAGTGTACAACTACTATTCGCCGAAACTGATGATGAACGCCAATCTGAAGCAGACATTCACCAACGGCGGCATAGAGCAGTATTCATTCTTCGACGGGAATACGCTCAACACAACCTACGGCAACATCGTCGACCGTCGCATAACATCGCTGAATATCTTCGCGTCATGGTCGATGACAAACACCACACGCGTCACTTTCAACGGTGGAGCGTCATATCACTACCTCCGCTCAAAGACCTTAGACATGAAGAACGACGGCTTACAGACAAACGGAATGCTCTCCGTGCAACAGACACTACCGAAGAAATGGACTGCGAGCCTTATCCTCATAGCGAATGCAAAGACATATACGCTTCAGGGCTACAACAGCGGATTCAACATCGGAGTGGTCTCGCTATCGAAGAGTCTCCTCAACAATAAACTGTCGGTAAGTATAAATGGTATCACAGGTCTTTCGAAAGGTGGGAAGATCCACATTGACCAGCATGCTACGGGCAAGGACTTTACAACGACCACAAATATAAGCGTACCGCTGACACGCATCACTGCGACAATCACATGGAAGTTCGGAAACACAAAGAAACAGTTCCGGAAACATGAGAGCAAGGTTGGCAACGACTACATAGAGAAAAAGAACGCCAACGAGAGCATAGGCACCGCAGGAGGTCGTATGTAAAGCATCATGACGATATGTCGGCAGTGCGTCAGCCGAAGGGGCGTGATTTATCACGTTCCGTACCGCCCAGCATATCCCAACGTAACGGCAAATGACGGCATACTTGCTCAACTCGAGCAACCTCTTTCGACATGTTTATAAATTCGGAAAACAAACAATCAATGGCATGGCGCCAGCGTAGGGGCGTGATTTATCACGTTCCGTATCGCCATTTCTCGTTATACACAAAGCAGTATTCAGAGAAAATATTATCTCCAAACCTAACGTATCGTAAAGAAAAATCATCTTTGCGATTTTCAGCGAAATAGAAAATCAAAAACAACGATTTGCCAAGTCTGCATTGCATAAAGCCGCGTCTTCGAGAATCAACCAGAGCAGAAATAAGACTTATTCCATGCTTTTTATCTCAAGAAACAGCGGTTCTTGATGCTAAAAACATCGGTTTCATCGGCAAGAAACGGTGGAATTAACCTCAATAAACGGCGGTTCTTGAAAATGATTTCTCTTTTCGTTGGCATCAAAAAAGTCTATTATTCTGATTATCAGTGTCTTTCGTGTAATGCAAAAAACAAGCGTTTTTCGTCAACGAACGACAACTCGCCTGCAAATATCGGCTGTATGCATGCTTAGAATAGGCGTTTTGTTAATTTTATTCGCATCTATCGTA
>CAJPPF010000020.1 GCA_905372445.1 uncultured Prevotella sp.
GCCAAGCAAAATCGAATCAACCCCGAATTTACGGAACATGGCGACAAATTTGCGCAGGTCTTTCCGCAAAAGTTCATCCGCATCCCGTTTTGTCATGGTTCGTGCCGAATACTTCTCGTTTGGCAAAAGTTTGTGACCCCAACCGACGTATGGGTAGTGTTTTTCTGAGTGCCAGCCTTCAAAGTAGCGGCAGCATAAAAAAGCACGTTCCATAAGCGGCAGTCGGTAGATTGCCGCCTGCCCGTCCGTTCCCTCTTGGCGGCTGATCTGCGCGGACACAGAACAGACCGTCAGAAGTGAACAGAGCATTGTCATGAATACACGCATCATTTCAACAAGGGGCTGAAGTTGCCGATGGGAACGATGGTAAGATCGTCGTCCTTTACATTCCTGTTGTTGAAGTCAAATTCCAGTTCGTAGGAGTTGCTAAAGTTATCCTCCACCACCACGATGAAATTATGCGCCTCATCACCCGCCGCCGTGTAGTACAGGCGGAATTTTTCGTTCTCCAGCAGGTAGCGGTCGTTAGGCAGGAAGGTGATGCCGTTATCCATTTTGAGCGAGCCTTCCCCCTCGAACTGGAAATAGCGGATGGTATAGAGCGTACCCGAAAAGTCGCCCTCCTTTTTCAGTTCACAGCGGATTTCCACTGTCTGCCCCTTTACTACCTTGTTCGGCACGGGCATGACCTCCACCGTGAAGGGATAGGACTGCTGGATGTCCATGTCATCGTCACATGACACGAGGGTGAATGACATGGCGGCTATCAGGCATAACGCCACTGCCTTGAATATTGATGTTCTCTTGTTTCTGTTGTTCAGTATGTTCATTGTTCTTCGATTTTTAGATGGTTGTTTTTCTGTTTTTTCGTTGTCAGTTGCAGGTACTCGTTCAAGTCCTTGCAACCGTCATAGAGGGAGGAACGGTCGGTGACACGTTCCCCGTATCGCATGGTAAGTGCGGCAAGCGTCCGCCGTCCGGCTTCGTCACGGTCGAGGAAGCAGCCGATGCGCCCGTATCCGTCCAGCAATCCCGCCGCCTTCTCCACGTTGGCGACTGAGTTCAGCACAAGACAGTCAGCGTTACCGGTTACACCAAGCGTCACGGCAGAGAGAAAGTCCATGAAGCCCTCGAACACGAGGCACTCGTCAGCCGGGATGTCATTCGCCTTTACCAGTGATACAGACTTCGGAGGTATGCAACCCTTGAAATATCGGCTTCTGACTTCATAGCCACCTGCCATGTTCGGAAAGCCAACGGCAAAATACCGTTTCCCACGCACACCGTAGTTCAAGCGGCAGCAGTGACGGGATGCGATGGCGTAAGGGATGCCCCGTTCCTCTAAATACTCCGTCAGCAGTGAGCGGAGCAGCGGAGCGACCTCCACATCCTCAAAAACGGATTCGGTCGGCTTCGAGAGATAGACGGGCTTTTCCCATCCGGCAACCGTCATATTGGCGGCTTCCGCTATGAACTTCGCTTGCTTCATGAAGTCATCGCTTTGCAGAAACTCCCCGGCAAGCGTGAAGATGTCGCCGCCCTTGCCCAAACCGAAGTCGTACCAGAGCTGTTTCGCCACGTTCACACGGAAAGAGGATGTGCGCTCGCCCCTGTACGGGGCAAGATACCACAGCTCGTTACCGCTCCTTCTGACAGGCTCATGCCCCAGCCGTGCGAGAAAATCCGCAAGCGGCATCCTTCTGACAGCATCTATTTCCGTCCTTTCCATGCCCGTGTCAGTTGATGATGAACTTGATACCGACCCCGAACTGCGTGTGGAACTTCCGTGTGTCGCCACCCCAAAGGCAACGCTCCCGCAGGTTGGCAAGCAGGGCGATACGGTCTGCCACGTAACACTCCACATCGAGCGTCAGCGCACCGCCGTAGATGAAGGCGTCCCGGTCGTGCAGCGTGGAGCCGTCATGCAGCACCTTCTTCCCCCAATTTACCGCCTCATATCCGGCGAGAGCCGAAGCCCCGGCATAGACGAAAACAATCTTTCGGGCGTCCGACAGTATCTTGAAGTAATAGCCGCCCTCCGCCGTGAACTGCGCCACGGGTATCTTGGTGTCCTTGTAGGGATTGTTCTTCAACAGGTATTCGCCACCGAACACCCACTTGTTCCCCTTCTTCGTGTAGGTGGAGAGAGCCGCCCCGAAGCTGTACCCGCCGTCCTTGCCGCCGAGATTGAAGCCGTCCGCCATGTCCGCCCTCACCTCGATGCCCTGCATCTTCGGCAGACACCGCTGGGCGTGCGCCTGCCCTGTAAAAAGGGCAAGCGACGCGATGATTATTGCGATGTACTTTCTCATGGTCAGCGTACTTGAAGTTCGTTGATGGTACCCGCGCGTACCAAATCCTCGTTCTCAATCACGAAGGACTGGTGACGGCCGCCGTTCTTCTCGTTCAATTCCACCACGAGGCACTTGTCATCGGGGATGGTGAACTTCGCCATCGTGAAGACCGTGCGCTCGCTCTTTTTGCCCGGCACGAGGGTGGCGTAGTTCTGCGCGCGGAGCGGCAGAATAATCTGCTCCTGCACGGCAGTACGCTTCGCAACCTTCTTGTCCACGATTTTCCAAGTGATGTAGTCCACATCGAAAGGCACGTTGCTCTGGTTCTTTATCTCCGTGTGGAAATAAAGCAAGCCGTTGTGCGTGTAGATGCCTTTCAACAGGTATTGGATGCCGAAACGCTTGCAGCCGATATGCTTCACCTCGCGCTTGTTCTGTTTGTGGATGGACTTCATGATAAGGCGCACCAGCATCGGGCTTTCGCTGCCCAGCTCTTTCAGATAGATTTCCTGCGCGTTGTTCGGGCGGTTCACCGTGCTGCCGTCATGGATGAAGTCGCACATCTCCACGTTGAGCAACAGCGGTTCGGCGGCGTACTTCACGTTGAAGGTGTAGAAACTGCCGTCCTCCGTGATGACGGACATATTCGTTTCGTTGGGAAAATTCCTTACGGTAGCCTTCACACGGATGATGTTCTCCGCTCCGTCGGCTTTCCCGGCAATCAGGTCGGGCGAGCCTAAATCGACATAGCGCACCTCCGCCGGAAAAATGACGTGGACGGTCTTGTCGTAGGTCACTTCCAGACCGTGCGGCGGTATCATGCGGTCGAAGGTCAGCTTGCGTGACAGCCCGTGATATAGGTCGCCGTCCGCCTCCTTCTGCGGATAGACCTCCTTCGTCAAGGTCGGTTGTTCACTTCCGTTGGTCGTTTCAACGGTTACATTCTCCTGCGCGTTGGCAGTTATGATGCCCATAGCGAGGGCAAACATGATGATTACTTTTCTCATTACTTTTGGATTTTAGTGGTAATTTTTATTGTTTTCAATATTTTTCTTGGTAAAGCATGACCCTGTACCCGGCTTTCAGATGCACCTTGACGGTTCGCATCTTTTTGGCGATGTACTGGCTCGTGCCTTGTATCAGCCCCTTGCCCAAGTCGGAGGCGAGCTGCGCCCCGGCATTGGTGGAGATGTTGATGCTGCTTCCCAGCGAGCCGCCCATGTTGGCGGCGACCTCCCGGACGGCGTTCATCTCCATCGAGTTCGGGATGAAGATGCCGGGCTGTCCGTCCGTGTCATAGACCGCAAGCTCCACGGGGATAATCGTGCCGTCGTATTCCAGCGAGGTAATCTCGATGTCGAGCCGCTCACCCTGTATCTTGCCCGTGCCGACCACCACCGCACCCCGGGGTATTGTCCTGCCTGCCACCGCCATAGGCTCCAGCAGGCGCAGCCTTACCGTCTGCCCGTCCGTCACGCTCTGCGCCCCATGCACGCACGCCGGTATGGTGTTCCTGTCCAATACCTCCGCCGTGCCGACAGCCGTGTTGAAACCCCGGTTGCGTTCCTGCGATAAGGCGGCGACAAACTCCGCGTTACTCATAGGCTGTGAGAGTGAAGAAACTACTTGATGCTCCACCTGTCTGATAGGCATTGCCTTGTTCTTCTTCCCTTTCTGCACGGTAGTTGGCTCTGCCCTCTGTTCCGCCGATGGCTGTCCTCCGTTCTGACCGCCCATGTACTTTGCCGCCAGCTCGTAGGACTTCTCCATAAGAGCCACCTGCTCGTCCATAGAGGAAGCCTTGCCCCTCTCGCTTTCCAGTTCCGACTCCAGCGATGCGATGCGCTCCAACAATTCGTCCATCTCCGCATTGTCGTTTTTCGGCTGGTCGTAGAAGTTTCCGAGCGTGGCGTTCAGGTCACGGTAGGCGGCTGCGGAGGACTGGATGGTCTGCGGCGTGGCTGGCTTTGCCCTTTCTTCCTTGCCGCCCGGATTGGCGAGGTCGAAGTCCACTCCGTTCTCCGTTCCCGCTATCTCGCGGTCGAACATGTCGCCCAGCTGCCCGATGGCACGGTTGCGGCTCTCCTGACGCTCTTCCATCTCCCCATGCTCGTAGGCTTTCAGCTTGTCGCCGATAATCTGCCGGTTCGCCTTGTCAGCGTCGGGCATCTCGGTGTTGTATCCGTCCGTTCCCGGCGGTTGCTCCTTGCCGGAGGACGGGGCGAATATCAGCCACATCGCCCCGATGAACACCAACACCATAGCGGGCAGCACGATCATCTTCTGCCGTTTCAGCCGTTGCGCCTCTGTCAGCGGTTCGCGCTCCTTTTTCGGTTTCCCCGTTTCGGGAGCAGCTTTGTTCTCTTTCGTCGGTTCATTCTTTGTCTGTTCCATATAAATAAGGTGTTAAGTGATTGCCTGTTTCCGCCGGGGTCGGCAGTTCCACCCGTCCGGCGTGTCCCGTTTCCATATGTGAGCCGTCGTTCCTGCCGATGTCATAGACGGCTCTGCCGAAGGTGTAAAGGGCAAGCACCGCGAAGGCGGCGAACATCCCCAGCACGATGCGGCGGCGTGTTTCCGGCGGCAAGCCGTCCAGATACCCTTTGAGACTTGCCGCCAAGCGTTTCCGTTTGTCGTGGAGTTTCCAATACATGCCCCACATTGATTTTCTGATACTTTTCATGTCCTGTTACCGTTTGATAGTCTGTAAATCCTTGTTCTCAATGATGGTGAAACCCTCGATGGTAAAACCGTTCGGGTTGTCATCCGACCGCGATGCGTTCAGCAGGCGGCAGGTGGTCACGAGGCTGCGCTCGGTGACGTTGCTCTGCCGGATGATTTTCTGTGTGGCGTAGGTCACGGCACGGTAGGGATAGGCGTTGAAGTCGCACACCACGCTGTCCACCTTCAGCACTTGGTTGATGTTCCCGGCGATGATGCGGTTGTAGTACCCCTTCTCCGCGAAGTCCGAATAATAGTGGTACACGCTCTTGTCCGCCAGCAGCAAGGCACGTTTCACGTTGTGTTCAATCGCGCTTTTTTCAGGTGATAGCGTGAAGAACATCTCGTGGAAACGGCGCACATGTTCCCGTGCCTCCGCCGGGCGGTTCTGCGACAAATCCTGAGACAAGGCGAGCATCAGGCTCTTGCCGTTGTCCAGCACATAGATTTTCTCCCGTTGCTTCTCTGCGAAACGGTAGGAGTTCCACACGCTCCACACCGTCACCACGGCGCACAGCGAGAGGAAGACGATACCGAACAGGCGTATCTGCCTGAACGACGATTCGATGTTTCTAAGTGATTTGAATTCCATTTATATTTTCCAATTTATGATTGCACATTGATTATTTCAGCAATTTGCCGACACGTCCGACTGCGTTTCCTGCGGCTGCACCCGCCACGCTGCCCGCCATGCTTCCGGCTCGTCCCGCCATCTGGTTCACGTTGCGACCGTAACCGCCCATGCCTCCGGCTTGGATAATCCAGCCCGCAACGGTGGGAATGGTAAAGTAGCCGATGATGCCGATGCAGAGGAATACGATATACACCCCGTCGCTCGAATCCAGCGAGAAGTTCGGGTCTGCCTGCATCCGCTCGATGTCGTTTTGCAGCATCAGAACCTGTATCTTCGCCAGTATGGTGCTGAACATGTCCGATACCGGTAGCCACAGATAGACCTGTATATAGCGGCATATCCACTGCGTGAGCGTGTTTTGGAAACCGTCCCATACCGACAGGGCGAAGGCTATCGGACCGAGAATCGCCAGCACCACGAGAAAGAAGGTGCGGACGGTGTCTATCACGAGGGCGGCGGCTTGGAACAGCAGTTCGAGTATCTCGCGGAAGAAGTCGCGGATGCTCTTCTTCATGTTGTACATTCCCCGGTCGATATACATTCCCGCCATCGTCACCATGTCGGAGGGCGACCAGCCGAGTTCCTCCAGTTGCTTGTCAAATTCCTCGTTGGACACGAGGTAGGCGGTTTCGGGGTTGCGTACCATCGCCTCGTATTCCAGTTTGTCCTTCTGCTCCCGGTATCGGTTCATGTCCAGCGTTTCCGCCTCCAGCATCTTTGCCGTGCCCTGTACGACGGGTGAGAGGATGCTGTTTATCGTGCCCAGCACCACAGTCGGGAAGAACATGATGCACAGACCGATGGCAAAAGGACGGAGCATCGGGAATACGTCTATCGGTTCAGCTCTCGCCAGCGACTGCCATACCCGGTAGGCGACGTAGAACAGCGCACCCAGCCCGGCGATGCCTTTCGCCACACCAGCCATGTCCCCACACAGCGGCATCATCTGCTCATAAAGTGAACGTAAAATCTGATGAAGGTTGTCGAACTTCATAGGCTACCAGTATCTTTCGTTCATGTTCCCGTACAGCCCCATGATGCGGTCGAGGTCGTTCTTCTTTTTCGCACGCAGGTAACTCACGGAGATGTTCTTGTTCGTGTAGTAGCTCACGAGGTTGCGGTAACGCTTCATCTTCGAGTGGCAGCGTTCCACCACGTCCATGCGCTCCTTGTCGGTCATGGAGAGCGTGGTGATGTTCACCACGTTCCTGAGTTCCGTCAACACTTCGTTGCTTTCCTCCAGCAGTTTCGTGTAGCCGAAAGCGATTGCGGAAAGCTCTTCGGGTCTGAAATTCCCGTCACGGAGCATCCGTTGGAAACTGTTCACATAGATGTCTGTGATGTCGCCCACCATCAGGATGGTCTGCTGCACCTTGCGGGCGTCCTTGACCAGATTGTTCACCGATTTGAGGGCATCGTAATACTTCTTGCCCTGCTGATAGATTTTCACCGTCTCCTGAAAGTTGCTCACCATGTTCGTGGCGGTCTTGGAGGTATGGATGATGTTTTTGGAGGCATTGATGATGCCCTGCGCTAGATTGCCCGGATCGCTTACGACCCACTGTGCGCTTGCCCTGCCCGCGAAAAGCAGGCACAGGCAGATAATCATTGTTATTCTTGTTCTCATGTTACTTTGGATTTTAGTGGTTGTTATTCTTCGGTCGGATGTCCCGGCTGCGGCTTCACCCGCACATAGTCCCCGTTTGGCGAGAAAGTCAGCACATCCGTGGCCTCGTTGTAGGACACGTCGATGCGGAAGCCGGTGTTCATGAACAGGTTGCCGTTCTCCTCCTGCAAGAGATAGGTTTCCGGCTTGAGCTTGCGGCGCAGACCGCTACGACGGAACACCGTCACTTTGTAGGCTTCGCCCTCCTTGTAGATAAGCACGTCAGGTTTTCCCTCCACGCTCTCCCAGTTCCCGCACAGCATGTCGCGGCGGTTGTCGGCCACGTCGCAGGATTGCAGCATCATGACCGCCAATCCGATAAGGCACTTGCTGACTTGCAGCATTTTCACTTTTGGTAAATTCATACGCGTTTTTCTTTTTTGGTTGATACATTCTGTTTTTTAGTTATTCCTTGTTTCTCCGCCTTTCGGCAAGCTGCCGGATGGCGGCTTCGATGTCGTCGCCCAGCTTCTCCGCCAGACGGTAAACCTCCACTTTTTCCGTTTCCTCGGTGGTGTACGCCAGATACTCTTCCGCGCTGACCTCCGTGGCATAGACCGCCGACTGCGTGCCGCCCAAGCCTATCCACACCTCCTTGTAGAGCCGTGAAGGGTTGTTCGCCATGTTGATGGAGAGTATCTGCGACTTCTCCTTTTCCGTCAGTCCGAGCAACGCCTGTATCTGGTCGAACTTGTTCATATATTTCCTTTGGTCAAGCAGGATTTTACAATCCGAGTTGTTGATAATGCTCTCTTTGACCACCGGAGAACTGATAATGTCGTCCACCTCCTGCGTCACCACGATTGCCTCGCCGTAATATTTTCTGACCGTCTTATACATATAGCGCAGATATTCAGCCATGTTCGCCGATGAGAGGGCCTTCCAAGCCTCTTCCACGATAAGCTGTTTCCGCACGCCTTTCAGCCGCCGCATCTTGTTGATGAAGGCTTCCATGATGATGATGGTCACGACGGGGAACAGTTCGCGGTTTTCTTTAATCGAATCTATCTCGAAGACGATGAACCGCTTGCCGAGCAGGTCGATGTTCTCCGTGGAGTTGAGCAGGAAATCGTAACGCCCGCCCCGGTAATACTGCCGCATGGTGGTGAGCATGTTGTCGATGTTGAAGTCGGACTTCTCCACCTTGATGTCACGCTGTGCCAGTTCCTTGCGGTAGTCGTCACGCATATACTCGTAGAAGGTGTTGAACGACGGCACGATGCTACGGTCGGATTGGATGCGCTCAATATAGGCACTCACGGCACTGCCCAGCTCGCCGCTCTCCGTCTTTGTCACCTTGTCGTCCTCCGACTTCCAGAGCGTCAGCAACAGGGTCTTGATGCTGTCCTTCTTCTCCACGTCGAAGATGTAATCGTCGGTGTAGAACGGGTTGAAGCTGATGGGCTTATCTTCCGTGTAGGTGAAATACACACCGTCCGCTCCGCCTGTCTTGCGTCGGATCATGCCGCACAAGCCCTGATAGGAGTTTCCCGTGTCCACCAATACCACATGTGCGCCTTGCTCATAATATTGGCGCACGAGGTGGTTCATGAAGAAAGACTTGCCGCTGCCCGAAGGACCCAGCACGAACTTGTTGCGGTTGGTCGTGATACCTCGCTTCATGGGCAGGTCGGAGATGTCAAGGTGCAGCGGTTTTCCCGTGAGCCTGTCCACCATCTTGATGCCGAAGGGCGAGAGCGAGCTGCGGTAGTTGGTTTCCTCTGTGAACAGGCACACCGCCTGTTCGATGAAGGTGTGGAAACTCTCTTCCGCCGGGAAGTCCGCCGCATTGCCGGGTATCGCCGCCCAGTAGAGTGTCGGGCAGTCGATGGTGTTGTGGCGCGGCACGCATTCCATGCTTGCCAACTGGCTGCCCACGTCGTTCTTGATATGCTTCAGTTCCTCCGCATCGTCGCTCCACGCCATGACGTTGAAGTGTGCCCGTACCGAGGTCAGTCCGTAGGAATGGGCTTCGTTCAGGTATTGGTCTATCCACTCGCGGTTGATGCTGTTGCTCCTTGAATAGCGAGATAGCGACTGCATGTTACGGGCGGACTTCTCGAACTTCTGCAAGGTTTCCTCACTGTTGTCTATCAGCACATACTGGTTGTAGATATGGTTGCAGGAGAGCAGAAGCCCCACCGGGGAGGCGAATGACAGTCGGCAGTCACTCCGGTCGGTGGAGAGCTTCTCGTAACGGGTGTCGGTAGCCACCTTGCCCGGCAGGTCTTCCGCGTCGGAGAGGGTGTGCAGACACAGGCGGTTGTCGCCGATGCGCATCTCCCTTGCCGAAAGCTCGATGTCCTGCAAGGTGGTGTCACCTTCCGGCATGAGCGAGAAGTAGCGTTCAATAAGTCCCGTCTTTCCCTCAGTACCCACAATCTCATCGGTGGAGAGGCGGCGCAGCCTGACAAGCCCGCTGTCGTTCATGATGCGCTCGAACTGTTCGCAGGCTTCCAAGAACTTGGTCGTGGTTTCCCTGTCCAGCTCCTTCGGGATGATATGTCCCCGGCACAGCGTGCTGAAATTGCTCTGCATCCGGTTACGCTCCTTTGTTGTCTTGGTCAGGTAGAGGTAGCAGGTGTGTTTCAGGTACGGACGCTCGTTGAAGTGACGCTCGAAAGAGCGGCTTAAAAAGCTCATGTCGTCCTTCTGAAGCTCCGGTTTGTAGCGTTCCTTGATGAACCAGTCCTGTTTGTGGACGACGGAGTAGTCCGGCAGCACCTTGATAGCCTTGCACCAGCAACTGTGTATCGCCTCGTACTCCGCACCCGTCACGGTGTAAAGTTCCGGTAGTTCCACCTCGAAAGCCACCGTGATGTCGGCGTCCTTTGAGATGATGCAGCCATGCTCCACCGCTAAAAGTGGGAACCTGTTTTCCAGTGTTGTCATTTTCGATGTATTCCTCATTGTCTTTCTTCCTTTCGTTGTCGTTTGAACAGACGGGTTATCCGCCGCCGGTTGATAAGGTATCGGGGATGGCTCCGTGCCGCTCCTAATTTCATCAGCCCGTGTTCACCGTACCGGGCGTTCAGCGCGAAGGTCTGCCATACAAGGAGGGAGGACGATGCCGCGCCGAAGCCGATACATATCCACTGGTCGATACCGACCATGTAGAGGATGACGAACAGGACGAAGAGAGCCAGCAGACCTCCGCAGAAGATGAAGAGGTACTGTGCCTTCAAGCCCTTGAACTCTACCGGACGGCCGATACCCTTGTTGATTGGGTATTCAGCCATACATTATTTATTAAAGGAAGAATGAGCGCAGGATGGTGGCGGCAACAATCAGGAAGATGCACGCGCCGAACCACGAGGCGGCTGTCTTGCTGGTGTCGGGGTCGCCCGATGAAAACTTGCCGTACACTTTTACGCCCCCGATAAGCCCGACGACTGCACCGATGGCGTATATCAGTTTAGTTCCGGGGTCGAAATAAGAACTCACCATAGAGGTGGCTTCGTTGATGCCCGCGATGCCGTTTCCCTGCGCGAAAGCGGAGGCGGTTGCGGCGATGACAAGTGCCGCGGAGAGGATTGCTTTTCTGTTTTTCAAGATGTTCTTGTTCATAAACTGTTCTTGTTTTTTGCCGTCAAAAGGGTGGATGGTCCTTTGTCGGGCGGTTGATACTTTGTTTCTTTACTTTGGTTTTAGTGGATGCCCGTTTGTTTCCACGGACGTGGGCGTGTCCGTTGCGGATGGGGATGCGCCTTGCGTTTCCTCGCCGCGTGGGTTGATGTCATTCTTTCATGTTCATTTCTTTTATTGTTGTCATACATAGTTGCGAATGTCGAACTCCTCGATGTTGTCCGGCACGACGAACTCCTTTTCAGATTTCTTCAGCCGAATCTCGATAAGCCCCTTGATGCGGATGCCTATCTCCGAAGAGCCTTCCATCATTTTCTCGTACAACTCCGTGCCCTCCATGTCGGTGAACACCTTAGCCGCCTTTTCACGTTCCGCCTGTGTCGCGTCCGGGTTTTTGGCGGTCTTGCAGGCGTCGTCAATCTCGTCAAAGCTGCTGCCCGAAGCCCGTGGCGTGTCCGAGGCGTCCTCTTCCGGTTCGTCGTCCCCGTATCCCAGTTCCTCCGGCGGTATGCTCGTGAAGGTCTCATCGAGTTTTTCCTCCGGGACTTGTGCCGGGCGGGATGCGTTTCCCGTTTTTCCGTCGTCAAAAGTAGCCTCTTCCTCCGACAGCTCAATGCCTTTTTCAATAGTGGCGGCTTCTTGCGTCGGTATGGCAGCGGTTGTCCGGGTGGATGCCATCCTGAAACGGCTCTTGCCGATGATGTCCGCCTTTTCCGCAGGGACTTCCTCGTGTGCCGCTATGCGTTTAGCCTCATTCCCGTCCAGTGACCGCCATAATCCGACAATGCCCTTGAAGAAGCGGACAATCCGCGTGTCCATGATGCGCTCGTAAAGGAGCAGGAACAGGAACCAGAGGTTGCAGCCGACCGATACCGCCAGCAGAATGTCTGTCATGCTGATTGTGTAATTCATATCCTTCCGTTTTTGGTTAGAATACTGAATTGTAATTTCGGGCATAAAGGCTCTTTATCGCATCTTCGCACTGGTTGAAGTGGTGCGTCAGCACATGGTCGATGTAAGCGGACAGCGTAAGCCGGTCATGCCCGATTACACGGGTGATACGCATGATACGCTCGTGGTACTCCGGGCGCACATACGCCATCTTCCCCTCACGTGCCTTTACTTCCGGGTCGCGGATGAACAGGCGTTCATAGTCCTTCTCACTGCATTTGCCGCTTACCGGGACAGGCGACAGTATTTCCACACTCGCCTGCACTTGGGTAAACATACCTCCGCAGTCTTGCTGTGGTCTTTTTTCATTCGGTGTCATTTCTTTTTCCATTTTCAAATCAGATCTTCACGTTGTTTCTTGTACAGTTCGTTGATTCTCTCCTTGTGCTGTTCCAGATGCTGGCGCAGCACGGTATCCACATATCCGCCTACTGAGATTTCCCCTCCGGCGATGTCGTTCACGATTCTGAGGATCTTGCCGTGGACGTCACGGCTGATATAGACACATTGGCGGGTCTTTATCTCGTTGCGGCGCAGGAATAGCTCGTTGTAGTCCTCGTCCTGCCTTTTCCGGCGTCCACTTTCCCTCTGCGCTTTTTCCCGTGTTACGGGTTGCACAGGAGATGGTTCCGGTGCGGCGGTGTCCTCTTCGGTCGGTGCAGCTGCGGGTACTTCCTGTGCGGGGCGCAGTGTCCCGTCCTGTGTGCGCCGCCCGATGGAGGCTAACAGCAGTTCCTCGTCGATGCCTTCCGTGTTCACTTTCCTGCTGCCCATGCTCACTGCGGTCTGATGATGTCGCTTATCTCTTCGGAAAACTCCCGGATGCCACTCCCTTTCAGCAGTGCCGTGTCCATCGGGAAGATGGTGGAGCGGAAAACGCTCTTGCGCTCTTCCGAAAGGTCACGGCGGAACTTCTTGCTGTCGGGCAAGCGGGTGGAAAGTACCGGAAAGCCCATTTCGGCTATCACTTCCTCGTAGATGCCGTACAAGTCGTTCCTCTCCCTGCCGTCCACCATCGTCCAGAACAGATGCAGCCCCTTTGTTTTCGCCTGTCCGGTAGTCATCAGCCTGTCGCGGAACATCGTGACGAATTTCAGGGTACTCTCCACGACAAAGCGGTCGGCACTCAGCGGAGTGAAAATGTAGTCCATCTGCGAGAGCGTCTTTATCACGCCGTTGCTTCGGAGTGTGCCGGGCATGTCGAAGAACACCACGTCGGGTTTCACGTCCTCAGTGGCAATCATCCTCTCGGCATCGTCGAGGGCGTTCACCGCATTGCTTTTGACGATGGTGTAGGCGTTCTTTTTGATCCGGCGGAAATGGTCGCAAGCGAGAGCCTTGAAGTAGGTGCTGCTGTCGATAAGCCCCATTTCGTGTTCGCGCAGCCCGTGGATGCTGTGCTGCGGGTCGTCGCAGTCCACGACGGCGACATTGTAGCCTTTCACGTTGTGCAGGTAGCTGGCGGCAAGTGCCGTGACAGTGGATTTGCCGATGCCACCTTTCTGTGTTGCGAATGCAACGAAGATTTCCTTACTCATAGTTCCATTTATTTTAATTGTTGATGATTTGTTTTTCTGTTTCCATACGGATTTGGCTGTCGCACCATCCGCTTCCGTGACTACACACGCAGGCGGGTCGTCGCGTATCCGGTTCTGTGGTGAAGCGGTGCGTCGGACAAATGGTGATTGACGACATTGCGTCATGAAGTCATTGAATCCATACGTCACCGAATTGTCGGAGAACCGGGTTTCCGACGGTTCGGGTATCCGTTTCGGCAAGTATCCGAAGAAGCGGATTTCCGGGTATTTGAATGTTCCGTTTATCATATCTTCAAATCGTTCGTTTCTTGAATCATGCTGCAAATAAACAAGTATATTTTGGAACCTGTATCACTTCTCCGGCAAGTGGCGGCACGTTGCGCCGGTTGGCAGTCATTGACCGGGTCAAGCATCTGTCCGATACCGCTTTAAGGGCGTAACTTTGCACCCGGACAGCAGGGTTCGCCGATGACGCGCGGCCCGGAGTCCTGAAAGGTATTTTCCCAATCCGTCCCCTGACGGATTTTTATGTTCACCTGAACATAGCAAGATGTCTTTTCAGCCGCTCAAAATATTTTGAGCAGCCACGAAAAGCACTTGCCCTTGCAGGGGGCGGGCTTTCCCTCCGAAGTCGGGAAGCCTTTCAGAACTGCGGTGCTGTAATCCGAAGCGGCGGCTTATGCCGTCAATCCGCTAAATCCAAAGTAATATGAAAGAGAAAAGGAAAAGCAAATCAGGGAGAAATCCCAAACTTGATCCGGCGGTGTACCGGTACACCGTCCGTTTCAACGAGGAGGAACACAACCGTTTCCTCGCCATGTTCGGAAAATCGGGTGTCTATGCACGGTCTGTTTTCCTCAAAGCGCACTTCTTCGGGCAACCGTTCAAGGTGCTGAAGGTGGACAAGACGTTGGTGGACTATTACACCAAACTGTCGGATTTTCATGCACAATTCCGTGCCGTGGGTACGAATTACAACCAAGTCGTGAAGGAACTGAGGCTGCATTTTTCAGAGAAAAAGGCGATGGCGTTGCTCTACAAATTAGAGCAACACACCGTCGAACTCGTGAAACTGAGCCGCCGGATTGTGGAACTTTCAAGGGAAATGGAGGCAAAATGGTCGCAAAAATCAGTGTAGGAAGTTCGTTGTACGGCGCGATTGCCTACAACGGGGAGAAGATTAACGAGGCGCAGGGGCGGCTTCTCACCACCAACCGCATCTACAATGACGGTTCGGGAACGGTGGACATAGGCAAGGCGATGGAGGGTTTTCTCACCTTCCTGCCACCGCAGATGAAGATCGAGAAGCCGGTGGTGCATATCTCTCTCAACCCGCACCCGGAGGATGTGCTGACCGATATTGAGTTGCAGAATATCGCCCGCGAGTATCTGGAAAAACTCGGTTTCGGAAACCAGCCTTATCTTGTATTCAAGCACGAGGACATCGACCGCCACCACCTGCACATCGTGACGGTCAACGTGGACGAGAACGGGAAAAGGCTCAACCGGGATTTTCTCTACCGCCGCAGCGACCGTATCCGCAGGGAACTGGAACAGAAGTACGGATTGCATCCGGCAGAACGTAAAAATCAGAGATTGGATAATCCGTTGCGCAAGGTGGCCGCATCGGCAGGTGATGTGAAGAAGCAGGTAGGCAACACCGTGAAGGCTCTGAATGGGCAGTACCGTTTCCAGACGATGGGCGAATACCGTGCGCTCCTTTCCTTATATAATATGACGGTGGAGGAAGCGAGGGGCAACGTGCGCGGACGGGAGTATCACGGGCTGGTCTATTCCGTCACGGACGACAAGGGTAACAAGGTGGGCAACCCGTTCAAATCCTCGCTTTTCGGGAAGTCCGCAGGCTATGAAGCCGTACAGAAGAAGTTTGTCCGTTCCAAATCGGAAATCAAGGATAGGAAACTGGCAGACATGACGAAACGCACCGTCCTTTCCGTGCTGCAAGGCACTTATGACAAGGACAAATTTGTATCCCAACTCAAAGAGAAGGGCATCGACACCGTACTGCGCTACACAGAGGAAGGGCGCATCTATGGGGCTACCTTCATCGACCACCGCACGGGATGCGTGCTGAACGGTTCGCGCATGGGTAAGGAGCTTTCGGCGAATGCCTTGCAGGAACACTTCACCCTGCCATACGCCGGACAACCGCCGATACCGCTATCCATCCCTGTGGATGCTGCGGACAAGGCACACGGGCAGACCGCCTACGACAGTGAAGATATATCGGGCGGTATGGGCTTGCTCACTCCCGAAGGTCCGGCGGTAGATGCCGAGGAAGAGGCTTTCATCCGGGCGATGAAGCGCAAAAAGAAGAAAAAACGCAAGGGCTTGGGTATGTAATCAGAGTATCAACAATTAAAAAATCAATGTATGTCACAACAAGAAGACGATTTGAGGGCATTGGCGAAAATCATGGATTTTCTGCGTGCCGTGAGTATCATTTTAGTGGTCATGAACGTGTACTGGTTCTGCTACGAAGCCATCCGGCTGTGGGGCGTGAACATCGGCGTGGTGGACAAAATCCTTCTGAACTTCGACCGCACGGCGGGGCTGTTCCATTCCATTCTCTACACGAAGCTGTTTTCCGTCCTTTTGCTTGCCTTGTCCTGTCTGGGTACGAAGGGTGTCAAGGGTGAGAAAATCACTTGGGGGAGAATCTGGACAGCATTTGCCGTCGGGTTCGTGCTGTTTTTCCTGAACTGGTGGTTGCTGCCCCTGCCGCTGCCGCTTGAAGCGGTGACGGGACTGTATGTCCTTACCATTGGAACGGGCTATGTCTGCCTGTTGATGGGTGGTCTGTGGATGAGCCGCCTGTTGAAACACAATTTGATGGAGGATGTTTTCAACAACGAGAACGAGAGTTTCATGCAGGAAACGAGGCTTATCGAAAGCGAGTATTCGGTCAATCTGCCGACACGTTTCTATTACAGGAAACGCTGGAACAACGGTTGGATCAATGTAGTTAATCCCTTCCGTGCGTCCATCGTGTTGGGTACGCCGGGCAGCGGCAAGTCCTATGCCGTGGTAAACAATTTTATCAAGCAACAGATTGAAAAGGGCTTTAGTCAATACATCTACGATTTCAAGTATCCCGACCTATCTACTATTGCCTACAACCATTTGCTGAACCACCCGGACGGCTACAAGGTAAAGCCGAAGTTCTATGTGATCAACTTCGACGACCCGCGACGCTCTCATCGGTGCAATCCCATTCACCCGGATTTTATGGAAGATATTACGGATGCCTATGAGAGTGCCTACACAATAATGCTCAACCTCAATAAAACGTGGGTGCAAAAGCAGGGCGACTTCTTCGTGGAGTCACCTATCATTCTGTTTGCCAGTATTATCTGGTATCTCAAAATCTATCAGAACGGGAAGTTTTGCACGTTTCCCCATGCTATCGAGTTTCTGAACCGCCGTTACGAGGATATATTTCCGATACTGACCTCTTATCCGGAGCTGGAGAACTACCTTTCGCCGTTCATGGATGCGTGGCTTGGAGGGGCTGCGGAGCAGCTCATGGGTCAGATAGCGTCGGCAAAAATCCCGCTTTCGAGGATGATTTCACCGCAGCTCTACTGGGTGATGTCAGACAGCGAGTTTACGCTGGACATCAACAATCCCGAAGAGCCGAAAATCCTCTGCGTGGGTAACAATCCCGACCGTCAGAATATCTACGGTGCGGCACTCGGTCTGTATAATTCCCGTATCGTGAAGCTCATCAACAAGAAGGGGATGCTGAAGTCATCGGTCATCATCGACGAGTTGCCCACAATATACTTCAAAGGGTTGGACAATCTTATAGCTACCGCCCGAAGCAACAAGGTTGCCGTGTGTCTGGGCTTTCAGGATTTCAGCCAGTTAGTGCGTGACTACGGGGACAAAGAGGCGAAAGTGGTGATGAACACTGTCGGCAATATTTTCTCCGGTCAGGTGGTGGGGGAAACAGCCAAGACGCTCTCCGAGCGGTTCGGTAAGGTGTTGCAGAAACGGCAGTCCATCTCCATCAACCGGCAGGATGTTTCCACCTCCATCAACACGCAGATGGACGCGCTCATTCCACCGAGTAAGATTTCCGGGCTTACGCAGGGAATGTTTGTCGGTTCTGTATCCGACAACTTCAACGAGCGTATCGAGCAGAAGATTTTTCATTGCGAGATTGTGGTGGATGCCGAAAAGGTGAAACGGGAAGAAAGTGCCTACAAGAAAATTCCCGTCATTACAAACTTCACGGACGAGGACGGCAACGACCGCATGAAGGAAACGGTGCAGGCGAACTACCGGCGCATCAAGGAAGAGGTGAAGCAGATTGTGCAGGAGGAACTGGAGCGTATCAAAAACGATCCGGTGCTGTGTAAACTGCTACCAGATAATGAGACTGTCTAACAAGTCCCCAAAATTGAAAATTATCCCTATCGAAGTTTGAAGTGACCCCCAAAAGTTGGATACAATTTTTTTGGGGGGCACTTCAGTTCTGACGGGTAAAATCGTAAAATTCGGACTTGTTAGACAAATACTTACGCGGTTTCAACCTCAGGTACTGAATCTATCGAATTGACAAATTTAACCAATTGCGGATCTGAATCTTTTTGTATGAGGTTTCGGAGACTCTTTTTCAATTCATAAGCATCATCCCCTGCTGTATTTATTAAATCCATATAAAAATCTTTGTTTTGCAGAATCAATGAACGGCATGCCCCATCGGAAATTACAGGTTTCACTATTTTATCAATAACGTCTCCAGCTTGACTTTTCAAATTACCATGCGATCTAAGCCATGTTTCGAAAAATTGAAACTTTATTGCATTGATAGTCTTTTTACCGATGCAGAAATCATTTCTTATATCGGTAACTGTCGATTTAATTTTTCGTTTATCCAATCTTTCAACTATATTCTTGAAACAATTAGGGAAAGGATTCAAACTTTGAGTTCCAGAAGCAATATCCATCAGAATCTTTTTGCCAAATTCAGTCAAGTTATCTGGCAAGGATTTGATTTTAGCCAGTAAATGTTTTATTGCGACAAACCAATAATATGATGTATGTGCTGTTCTTTGGGCGTATAATGTATCAACACTTATTTCAGACAACGCTTCGAACGCTATTTTATTGATATGATCGGTCAGGACATTGCTTATTTTAGTGGTCAAATCGTAAAAAGATGCGTCAGGAATTACATCTTTAATATTGTTCTTAGTGATATACTTATCCAAATCGGTATTCCACTCTGCTAAATGCTCGATAAATACCTCATCCGTTACACCTATTCTGTTCTTAATATCTTCAAATTGGGGCAATATGTCTGAGAGCAATAATTTATAGCCAAGTTTATGATTTACCATGTATTGTAGTGTTTCATTTAATAGCGGTATATTCCATCCCACACTATTTACTAATAAGTCTCCATGATCCACATAATAGTCCATGAGTTCTGCAACATATTTTATATCTCCACCCTCTATTAAGGAAACGGAATGACCATGTGCCAATTGCATGGCGACTAAATCGTAATATCCAGACTCTTTAATGTTTCGGCCATCAGTTTCTAATTCAGAATGCAACTGATTTATGTAGGTTGAATCTAACGTTACAGGTAAAGGTCTTTCTTCGTCAGATGCCAATAAACGATAGGTTGTAAATATAGCCCCTATATTATCTTTATTTACATTCTGTTCATCAATGCAATTCGTGATCGCTTGCAAAAGCGTTGGAAACGTATAGGTAGAATTATCTTTTAACGTTTTTACAATATCTGCATGGTCGAAATTATCGGGTAGTAAGTTTGCCAAATAATTATCGAGCGCCTCCGAATTTGTTGCTACTTGATAATATTTATATGCTTTAGTTGTCGCGTTATCCCGATAGGCAGCATCTGTTGCATTTGCAGCTTGAATATAATCGATAAATGTATTTGGCTTGACTGTTTTTGCTTCAATCAATGACGTAAAATCGCACGCCAACTTATTTTGCGCAATAAACCTGTCTATTGCATCTAACGTTTTGAAATAGTCGCCGCCATTGAAGTCATTGAACCGAACTATCTTCTTATATAATTGAGCAATCACATGGTTTTGGCTTTCCGTGTCTAAATGCAACAGCAGTTCTTGGTATTCGACAGGGAACACCTGCTTCTCTATGGATTCTTTTAATTTCAATTGTGCTATTCTTTGCCATACACGCAGAATAACATCGCTCTTTCGAGTTAATTTATGCAAACAATGTATAATCTTATCGATAAGCGCATTGTCCATACATTGTATAACTTCTTCTAATACAGTGTCAAATTGTTTATTAGTCTCTGCATATTGATTTATGTCGTGGTCTTCTTCTCCGTTGATGCAGCCTTCAATATATTTTTCAATGGAATTTGTCGAGCATCTTCAACATCGACACCATATACCAAAGCTGCAATTTCGCGTTGTGTTTGCAGATCATTGTTAATTATTGTTTGAATGCCATTCAGATAGTCGCCGGACAATATTTGTTCTACTGGATTTGCCAGAATATCCGTCTTCTTCAAACAGAACAATGCTATGTTTATCATCAAAATTTCGTTACACCACTCTTGTTTAAGAGCGACCATCTCATTGATATATGATATAATTTCCCTAACATTGGCATTAGGATTTACCAATCTGAATATCCGATTTATAGTTTCTTTCGCTTCATTTTCTGTTTCTCCAAATGCTTCAACAAACAGTTTGTTGAATATACTTCGATAGTCGGTAATAACAGGAGGAGCAACACGATAAACAATAGGGAAAGTTTTATTGATAAAATACTTGGTCAGTTGTTTCGTTTGTTCGTCGGTCTCATCTCCGAATGCACAAGCTAAATGTGTTTCATCGAAAGGAATAACAGCCCAAACATTTTCAAAACCGCTATCGGCGAAGAACGTATGGATAGAAGACCATAATTCTTTTACTTTTTCAGCGGGGAGACGATCCATGTTGTCAAAAACAAGGACTAATTTACGTTGTCCTTTTTCCTTGATAAAATCAGAAATGTCTTGCATCCATGTTTTGAACTCGTAAACCGTTGGTTCGTCTTCGCTCAAAGTCTCATAGCAAACGTCCTTTTCGACTTTATCTTGATAAATAGCTAACATATAACTCCATCCATATTTATGATCTTTGCTATATGCCCATTTCCAAACGCACAATGCAATAAGAACTGGCAGTGCAGCTATGATAATAGACAATAAAGAAAACCACCATGTTGTGGGTGTAGGTTTTACTGCATACGCAATAAATGTAAATATCGGAGTTAAAACTGCAACCAAAAATGCCGCAACCATACCATTACTGATAAGGGGATATTTTTCGGTTACGGTCTCCGTTTTACGGGCTAATAAATATTTCAGCTTTTCAGACCATGATACGGTTTTCGTACCTCCACCTTTGACTTTTATTGTTGCATTTCCAGATAGGATACCATCATCAATAAGTTTGCTTGTAAGCAATTCCAATATAGAGCGGCGTTGCAAGTCCTCTTGATGTCCCCATGCGTCATACTCAAAAAAGTAATAGTCGTCTGATAATTCACGTTCCAACATTTTAACCACGTTGGATTTTCCAGATCCCCAAATACCTTCGATGCCGATAATTCGAGGTAAAGTACATTCCTCATCCAATGAATCATTCTGACAAAAATGGCGAGCAATAGTTTTTGCCAACCTTTCTTGCGAACCTCCATCGAATTTGTCAATACCACACGGTTTATTTTGGATAAACCGCGGATATTGCTGTTTGGATTGTAGTTTTGTTTCCATATACGTAATTTATTGATTATACGAACTCCAAATAATTCTCCCGATTTACCACATGAAACTCGGCATAGGGATAGGCTTCTTGGAAGGCTTTCGGTGCGGCCGGCATTTTATTTCCCCACTTGAACTCCAAGGCGGTAAGACTGTCGGCACTCTCCTCAATCAGGTCGATTTCCTGTTTGTCGTAGGTGCGCCAGAAATAGAACTCCCTGTGCAGTCCCTCATTGAAGTTCGCTTTGCGCCGCTCTCCGATGATGTAGTTCTCCCACAGCGCACCGACATCCTGCCGAATGGCCAGCGGTGAGAAAGCCCCGATAATGGCATTGCGAATGCCGTTGTCGTAGAAGTACCACTTGCCAGCTTTTGTAACCTCCTTGCGTAGGTTACGCGAATAAGCCCCCAGACGATAGATAACGAAGACCTTTTCCAATAGGTCGAGGTATTTTTCAACGGTCGTCTTGCTCATGCCGAGTTGTTTACCTAACTCTTCGTAAGAAACTTCGCTGCCCAACTGAAAAGCTATCAATCGCAGTAGATCGCGCATCTTGCTCGAATTTTTTAAGCCGTCAATTGCTAAGATATCTTTAAGCAGGTATGCACCGACAATATCACGTAGGTAGTCTGTTTTACGTTCATAGTTCTCCATCATTACTACTTCGGGATAGGAACCGTAAATCAAGCGCGCTTCGAGGTTCTGGCGGGTTTCAAGTGCCGTTTCCGTCTGTGCGATTTCCCGTTGCGAGAATGGTGTAAGGAGAAATTGCGTACTGCGGCCGACCAACGGTTCACCAGTCTTATTCAGCAAATCGAATGACGAAGAACCACTTGCCAAGACACTTATTCCCGGTATTTCATCAACTATCAACTTCAGAATACTACCGATTTGTGGTATGTTCTGTGCCTCATCAATAGCCAGCAAATCAATACCATCCAATAAATGCCGATAATTGGCTATTGAGCGATTCTCCAATAGTGCTAATGTGTCGTAGTCTTCGCCGTTGAGCATCATCGTCCTACCTGAATAGTTGTCCACAATTTTACGCATCATTACCGTTTTACCAACACGGCGAGCACCAAAAATCAGTACTGCTTTATTGGGCGCGATTCGTGCTGTAATCTTCTCTTGAAGTATTCTATTTACTGTTTCCATACCTTATAAAATATAATGCAAAGATAATCATATTTTTT
>CAJPPF010000021.1 GCA_905372445.1 uncultured Prevotella sp.
GCACATCTGCTCAACAATCGAACAAAATCAGTCAAGGACTCTAATGACCGATTCGGGTTAAAACCGTCATAAAATGCTGATTTATAAAATATATTTTTTACTTTTGCATTGTATTTTTCGCAGATATGAAGCATGCTATGTCTGATATTAAGGAAGATTCTTTTCTTAAGGCTTTGGCAATAGGAGACGAGACCGCTTTCAATGAGCTTTTCGTCCTCTATTACCCAAAGGTGAAATCGTTTGCCCTAAGACTTATAGGCGATGATTTCATCGCAGAAGATGTGGCTCAGGATATTTTCATGAAGCTATGGATACGTCGCGATGAGCTTGAATCGATCAACGATCTTAAATCCTATCTGTTCATAGCAGCGCGAAATTCATCGATAAAGTCAGTCAGACAACTTATGCGAAAGACAAACATCGATGATATAGCCCGGCAGTTGCATGGTCCGGAGACTGACACTGTGGAATTGAACGAGCTACTCGACCATGTGCGCAGGGTTATTGACGATATGCCCAGCCAGCAACGTCGCGTGTTTAAGATGAGCCGCGAGGACGGTATTGCCAACAGGAAAATAGCAGAACAATTAGGAATCAGCATTAGGACAGTAGAGAACCACATTGCGGCAGCAATGAGGAAACTGCGAGAAGCAGAGATTATAATGGAGCTGTTGTTATTGTTATATCTTTCACATTAATTAACTAAGTAGTTCTCTTGGTTTATGGAACTTAAAGATGTGACAGAATACGAATAAGACTATAACATGCAACCTAAGATTATCTATAAACTACTGATGAACCTGACTAACGGCTCACTTGCCCCTAAATACAGAGAGAGCATATACCGGCATCTCCTCAATGCGGAACATGACAACGACGACGCGCTGAAGGAAGTGTGGGACATGCCCAATATAGTCAGCGAGGAAGACACTCATAAGGCTTTGCACAGATTACCAAACGGGAATGTCTGTAGACTTTAGTCAAGGAGTGCTTAATCTGGAAAAGAAAGTACGGATGAAGTCAAAGCGAGAAAGAGTGACAACCCTTATGGATGAACTTTATGCCAAGGAGAATGTGGAATACGAAATCGCCGGGCGTCACATTATCGTCACCAGCAGGGCGAAGACGGTAAAGGAAGCCGGCGCCGCACAGCAAGACAATGTCACGGTCAGGGGGACAGTCACCGATAAAAACGGCGATCCGCTCATAGGCGCTTCAGTAAAAGTGAAAGGTCAGAATATAACAACCGTCACCGATATTGACGGCAAGTACAGCCTGACAGTGGCAAGAGGCTCCGTTCTGGTATGCACCTATGTGGGCTTTGTCACGACGGAACAGACGGCTAATGGAAACAGAAGCGTAGACTTCGTGCTTGACGAGCAGAACCGATCGCTCAACGAACTGGTTGTAATCGGTTATGGTTCGCAGAAAAAGCAGTCGTTGACAGGAGCAATCTCAGCTATATCATCCGACTTTGATCAGGCTATAAGTCTCTTGCCTGTGTCTTCTCCTGAACGAGGTCGTGTCAATAAGAATGTCGCTTACGGTCTGAAAGCACGCGCCATGATTTATGCAGGAAGCATTGCAAAGTATAATGATGTGAATTTTCGCGATGCCAAGACAGGCGACCGTGTCTGCGGTATGGACCCAAGTCTTGCCCGCGACTTCTTCCTTCAGGCTTACGAAGCAGCAAAGGCTGTCAGTGGATATAAGCTTTACAAGGATGAATGGAAGGCTGATGACAAGAAGGCACAATACACCAACTATTGTCATATCTTCAATAACGTGACTAACTCTGAGGTCATGCTTGCACGAGAATTTTCCTATCCTGATGATGTTCATGGCTACAACGCTTATAATGTGCCTCATCAGTTGCGTGGAGGAAACGGCTACTCTTCAGAGACTAACCCTACGCTTGACTTCGTAGAGATGTTCGACGGACTGCAGAAGGATGCCAATGGACATATTGATGTTTACAATGCTGACAATACGTATAAGCTCTATGACGACCCGATGGACCTGTTTAAAGATGCTGAACCTCGCCTTAGGGCTAACGTGGTGTTCCCTAATGATGTCATGAGCGGTCAGAACATTGAGATATGGAGAGGTATATATACTGCTCAGGATGCCTCTACAGGAAAGATCAATCGCCTTATAAGCGATGGAGAAACACGTACGTATCAGAGTATTCCGGAGGTTGATGCGAAGATAGTTTATTCGTCAAATGATTCTCAAACCCCTTATACCCTGCATAACGGAAACACAATGAATCCGGCAGGACGTAGTGGTTATTTCACCGGTTCCAGCGATTGCGCGCTCTCCGGGTTCTCTGTCAGGAAGTACATCTCTGAGACTCTTACTGATGATAACACCCTCGAGAACCACGACGACGACCCCTGGATAGAGTTACGCTATGCAGAAGTACTCATCACAGAGGCTGAGGCTGCTGCTGAACTCGCTTCTTATGGAGACAACTCAAAACTGAACGAGGCATACGAATGTATCAACCAAATAAGAGAACGCGCAGGTGCTAATCTGTTAAGCGATGATGAGAAGAACGGAGTGGATAACTTCATACAGGTTGTACGCAAGGAGCGTAGGAAGGAACTTGCATTCGAGAACAAGATATGGTGGGACTTGAAACGCTGGAGAGTGATAGATAAGGAGCAAAACAACCGTCGTTGGCGTGTGCTGATGCCGTTCTATGCTGACCATGCAGGCAAATGGTTTTTCGATGCACGATATGACGAAGGAAACCGTATCTACACCTTCGATACACGTTGGTATTATCAGGAGATACCTTCAAATGCTATCTCCTCAAGCAATAACTTGATTATTCAGAACCCGGGATATTAAAACTATAAGCATCATGATAAAGAAAATATTATATCTGTTAGTAGCCGCATCTTGTCTGACATCATGCAGTCTTGACGATTATGACGAGCCTTCTGAGACATTCACCGGACAGTTCATCGACAAGACTACCGGTAGCAGAATACAAACAGAAGTGGGTAGTGGCGGCATACAAATATACATGTATGAGACGAGTTACAAAAAGAATCCAACCCCATGGTCATTCACTGCTCGTCAAGACGGAACGTTCAATAACACTAAGGTCTTCGCCGGACACTACACAGTGCTGCCTTATGGACCTTTCGTTCCTTTAACCGAGACCGATGAGAATGGTGTATACACGAAGGATGAGCGCTTGAAGAACTTCAGAATTTCGGGAAAAGTCGCTCATAATTTTGAAGTTGAGCCATTCCTGAACGTATCTATTGTCGGTCAGCCAACGGTGAAAGACAACAAGATTTCCGTCAATGTGCATGTTGAGCGTGGTACTTCGAATCCTAATTATCAGCAGGACTGTACGGATGTAGTGCTGTTTGTCAACAACTCAAGCACCTATGTTGGCAACAACAATTACGACAGTCGTGTATCAACATTCATAGGTGGTGACGCCGCAAAGAATGCTGTCGGTCACGACATAACCATCACTTCAGAGGATGTGACAAAGGCTAATGGTGCCGGTCAGAACTATTATGTGCGTGTCGGAGCACTTATCAACTATGCTACGAATGGTGTACGCCGCTATAACTACAGCGAGCCGCTTGTAGTGGCTGTGCCTTAAGTAATATATCTGAGATAGACTTTCCGTTATGGAGAGTTTCTCTCTTTTGTTTATATACAATGTTATTATTATGAAAAAATACTCTCTCTTTCTTTTTCTCACCTTGCTTTGCGTTGCAGGCTATGCGCAGAACGCAAAGGAGAAAACAACATTTCAAACTGCTGCTCAGTGGAAACCTACCACTGATATCCGTTCTGACATTGTCATGGTATATGGCGCCAACGACCATCGTAACATGACTTTTCCACAACGTGTCCGGTCTTGGCGCGACCACGGATATACGGCTCACTTCATGACGGGCATCGCCTGGGGCGAATATCAGGATTACTTCACGGGCAAATGGGACGGGCGATGGCATCTCGACGAGGGTCAGAAGACGATGAATGGCGATACTATATGGCATGGACAGATGACGCCCTATATCGTTCCTTCCGAGAATTACATCGAATACTTCAAGCAGCGCCATATAAAGCCTGTGATTGATCAAGGCATCTATGCCATCTTTCTTGAGGAGCCGGAGTTCTGGGCCCGGGCGGGCTACAGCGAGGGATTTAAGAAGGAATGGAAGGCGTTCTATGGTTTCGAATGGCGTCCGCAGCATGAGAGCGCGGAGAATACATATCTGAGTAACAAACTGAAATATCATCTATACTACAGGGCATTGGACGAATCATTCAAGTATGCTAAGGCTTACGGCGAGGGAAAGGGGCTTGACGTGCGTTGCTACGTACCGACACATTCGCTGCTCAACTACTCTCAATGGCAGATTATTTCTCCCGAGGCAAGCCTTGCCTCAATGAGAAGTTGCGACGGATATATCGCTCAAATCTGGACGGGTACGTCGCGTGAGCCTAACTATTTCAACGGCAAGGCGAAGGAACGTGTATTTGAGACGGCTTATCTTGAATACGGATGCATGGAGTCTATGACGCGACCGACGCAGCGTAAGATGTTCTTCCTCACCGACCCTATCGAGGACTGGCGCAGAGACTGGGCTGACTATAAGCAGAACTATCAGGCTACATACACTGCACAACTGATGTGGCCGCAGATAGATAACTTCGAGGTCATGCCGTGGCCCGACCGTATATACGAAGGACTTTACAACGAAAGTGCCACGAGCGATAAGAAGATACATATACCGCCATTCTATGCAACCCAAATGCAAGTGATGATAAATGCGCTTAATGACGTTCCGCGGTCGGACAATACAGTCAGTGGCAGCCAAGGCATCAGCGTGGCAATGGCTAACAGCCTTATGTTCCAACGGTCGCCACAGCCTGTTGAAAACTACGACGACCCGCAGTTGAGCAACTTCTATGGCGAGGCATTACCGTTGGTTAAACGTGGTGTGCCGGTCAATATTCTACACCTTGAAAACACGGGGTATCCCGAGACATGGGTCAACACTAAGGTTCTCCTCCTCTCATATTCTAATATGAAACCAATGGAGCGTGCTGCCAACGACAATATTGCACAGTGGGTGAAGAATGGCGGTGTGCTGATATATTCATCGCGCGACGACGATCCTTTCCAGCGTGTCATGGAGTGGTGGAACCGGTATGGCAATGACTATGCTGCGCCTTCAGAGCATCTTTTCGAGAGTTTAGGACTCGACAGAGACGCTAAGGAGGGTCGCTACGAAGCTGGCAAGGGTGTAGTTTATGTCATACGTCAGAATCCGAAGGAGTTTGTCATGACTGCTAATGGCGACGCTCAATTCATCAAAACCGTGGCTAAAGCCTACGAGCAGGATGCAAAGGCGGGCAGACTGGAGTTTAAGAACTCGTTTGCCTTGGCGCGTGGAAACTATGACTTGGTGTCGGTCATCGACGAGAATGTGGTCTCCGACGCACCATACGTGTTTAAAGGTTGCTATATCGACCTCTTCGACAACACCTTGCCGGTGCTGAAAAAGAAGACCATCAAGCCGGGGCAGCAGGCGTTTCTCTATAATATAAATAAGGTGGTCGATAAGAATAATCCACAGGTTTTAGCGGCTGCTTCACGTCAGTATGACGAAGTTCGCACCACAGACTCCTACTCTTTTATCGCAAAGAGCCCGATAAACACCGTCAATATAATGAGGGTGCTTCTGCCTAAAAAGCCGAAGAAACTCGTTGTAAACGGGAATGCTTCGCCTATAGAATGGGATTCTTTCAGCAAGACACTGCTGATATCGTTCGACAACGACCCGTCGGGCGTTCCTGTGAACATCTATTGGTAGGGATAATTTCCATTGCCACACTCTACATTTTGTCATAATCGGTCATCAGAACATACGCTTTTACTTCTCTGATGACCGTTTTTATTAAATCTCGGAGTTTAAACTTTTTTAACTGAAACGGAAGCGGAAGTGTCGTATATTATATATAGTTTTGTGAATATTTGTTAGGGAAAACGGTTCAGTTTCTATTGCACTACTGGATTGGACTTTCTTCTTAGCAAATTTGTCCTGCTGATTCTCCTGCAGGGCATAAGCCTTTTTATAATTAAAAAAACAAGTAGTGCGGTAGTTTTATTTATGAAAGGAAAGCTATACTCTTTACTTTTGGCAGGAATGTTGGGCGTTATGTCAACTTCAGCCATGGCAGCAGTACGCTATGTTACCGTTAGTGGTAATGGCGACGGTAGTTCTTGGACAAATGCCTCCGGCGACATTCAAGCCATGATTGACGCCTCAGAGGCAGGCGACGAGGTATGGATAGCCAAGGGCACCTATAAGCCTGAAAAGCTTATCCGCAACAACAAGCCTACCAGCAAGGCGTTCATACTCAAGGACGGTGTGTCGCTGATAGGAGGCTTCGCCGGCAGCGAGACCGAGACCGATGCGCGCGAACGTGTTGCAGGCGGCGAGCGTTGGGATTTCGTCAACGAGACTATTCTCAGCGCCGATGATGATGTTGCCGATGTGTGGGAGCGTGAATTTAAGAACACATACCGCCTTGGTTGGAAGGAAGAAAACAACCAGGTCATAGGAACATCGTCGAACAGCACTCATGTACTCTATCAGGCTAACGCAATTGTGAACCTCACAAAAATTGACGGACTGACCTTAAAGGGTGGTAACGCCAATGTTTATCAGGTGAAGGCATGCGGTGGAGCCCTTTATGCCATAGGCAATGTAGTGCTTCGTCGCTGCAAGGTGGTGGAGAACTCAGGTTATTTCAAGGCACAGTCTATTACCGACAGCAACACTTACGGTGGAGCGGTTTACCTCAAGGGTGATGAAGAGGCGGCAATAAGTTATTGCTATTTCGCACGTAATTTCTCACACTCTTCTTACGGCAACTCCTACGGTGGAGCCGTATATGCGGAAAACGTCAACATCAGCAACAGCACCTTCGAGGACTGTGTGAGCAACGATGCCGGAGGTGCCGTGGCAGCCGTTGGGGGCGGAATCAACAATTGCATCTTCAAAAACTGTTATGGCGGCATTGGCGGAGCGGTTTATCTGCAGAATGCCACAGCGGAAGGTATCACTGTCACCGACTGTCGTGGACTGAAAGGCGGTGCCGTTTACAGCGACACAGGTAAACTTCTCTACAGCTTTATATACAACAACTATGCCGACGCGCCTGAATATGGCGATGAAATGGGAGGACAAGGCGGCGGTATATATGCATTGAATGGCACGGTTGCCGATAACGTGATATACAATAACACGTCATTCGTTGGCGGTGGTGTCTATGTTCGCGGTGCGAAACTGTATAACAACACCATACAGAACAACAGTCTTCGTGCAGAGTCTACCCTCGCCAATGTCGGATTTGCAGAGGGCTCTGACGCATCAAGTCTGGTGAACACCATATATGCTACCGACGTTGCCGCAAGCAACTTCGTCAAGGCGTCCGACTTCAACGGTTTCACAACAGACACCGACGCACGCGCTAAGCTCGACAACGTAAGTTATGAGCTGACTGAAAACAGTGAGTTCGTAGACTCTGGCGAGAAGTCGGAAGAGCATAACACCGAATGGGATATTATCGGCAATGACCGCATACAGGGCAATGGTATCGACCGTGGAGCCTACGAGTCAAGCTACTCTAAGGAAATCATAGTAGAGGAGAAGCCTGCTATCACCATCACTTTCGAGACAGGCACGGCATCAGCAAAGCTCGGCGTTGGCGGCAAAGACGGCACGGCATTCACTATCGACTGGGGTGACGGCAATAAAGAGGAGTATAACAAGGCTGACTACTATACCGGCGAACTGAAGTCAGGCACTGTTAAGATTTACGGTAAGGGAATCTCCGTTCTGCTGGCACCAAAACAGAATATCACCGCTGTCGACCTCTCTGGAGCAAAAGACCTGTCGCGCATAATGCTGGGACAGAACAAACTCAGCAAGCTTGATGTCACGAATAACATAAACCTCACTGGTATATATGCAGAGCAGAACGCCATTGATACCCTCAACCTCAGCAACAACACCGCACTGCGCGTGCTTGATGTTCACGACAATAGGATACAGGGAACGATCGACTGCTCAAGGATGATCCACCTCTCTAAGGTCGACATTGCCGATAACCTTGTTGAAGTACTCAACCTCCCGCATCACAGCACAGTATTCGATGTTGACTGCAGCAATAACAAACTCAGCTCTATCGACCTCGCCGGACTCTCTGGTCTCGAGGAACTGTCAGTAAGTGGCAACAGCCTTTCCGAGCTTGACCTTACGGGACTTACCGCTCTCAAAGAACTGTATGCTTACAACAATAACTTGAAAGAGCTTGACGCTACACCTGCCACAGCCCTTAAAACGCTTAATGTGGCTGGAAACGAAGAGTTGGGCAAGACCGCTTTAGAAAGAATAGACATAAGCAAGAACACCGCGCTTGAGGGACTTTATCTATACGAAAACAGTCTCACAAGCCTCGACCTGAGCAACAACAGAAATATCCGCTGGTTGAACGTAGAAGGCAACAAACTGCAGGAGTTGAACACCAAGAACATGAGCAATCTCTCTTTGCTTCTTGCAAGCAGAAACCGGATAAATGGAATCGACCTCTCTGGCAATCCTTCATTGAGCCAGGTCAAGCTGGCAAGCAATCTTCTCGAGACAATCGATGTCAGCCATCAGCCTAACCTCTCTTGGTTGAAGATCGACAACAACCAACTGAAGGAAATTGATGTCCACGCTAATAAATACCTCTACTGGATGGAGTGTGGCGACAACCAACTGACGACACTCAAGCTTGAGAAGAACACCTATCTGCAGTGGCTCGCAGCTGAGCGTAACAACATAGCTTCGCTTGACCTGTCGCATAACACCGGGCTGCAGGGGCTCACCATTCAGGACAACAAGCTGACAACGGAGAGTCTTAACACAATCATCGCAGGTTTGCAGGACGTGAGCGGTGTCGAGATTACCGACAACAACCGTGCCTTTGCGCGCATTCTTAATATCAGCAATATGCCTGGCACAAAGAATGCAAATGTGGCTGAGGCTATATCAAAGGGATGGAAGGTCACCGCTGAAGTCACCACTGGCATCAGCACAATCGGCGATGGTAGCATCGTTGGTACCACCGAGTACTACTCTATCGATGGTAAGCGCCTTGCAGCACCTTCGCAGCACGGCGTCTGCATAGAGCGTGGCGTTAATGCTGACGGCAAGAAGACCGCAAGGAAAATCATTAACAGAAAGTAGTCGACACTTCTACATTCTGGAGAATAACTCAAAAAAGGGGGTATGGCAGTGGCTGTATCCCCTTTTTGAGCCAAATCGGTCAAAAGATTACGAATTGATTTCGTCTGATTGTGGAGAAGACCTGCCTTATTAACTTTCTGAAGACTGCTTTTCATCTACCAGAAATTGGTATGCCGGCAACTGTAGGAGCGTGATTTATCACGTTCCAAAATCCACAACAACAATCCGATGGACGTTGCAACGTGATTGCTAAAGCGGAACGTGATAAATCACGTTCCTACGGTTGGCTCCATTGCACGCTATACACAAATCCTTATTCAGAGAAAAAAATATCTCAAACTCATGTTATGAATAAATTCAACAAAAAGGCTATTCTAAGCATGCATACAGTAGATATTTGCAGGTGGGTTGGCGTTCGGTGCCAAAAAACGCTTATTTTTGGCATTACATTCAAAATATTGATAATCAGCTTAATAGACTGTTTTGATGCCAATAAAAACAAGAATCAGTTTCAAGAACCGCCGTTTCTTGAGTCTAAAAGCGCCGCTTCTTGCCGATGAAACCGCTGTTTTTTGCATCAAGAACCATCGCTTTTTGAGATAAAAAGCGCGGAATGAAGCAGTTTTCTGCTATCGTCGGTTTTCAAAGACGCAGCGTTATGCCATGCTGACTTGGCAAATTATCAATTTTGATTTTCTATTTCGCTAAAAAAGGCAAAGATGATTTTTCTTGACGATATGTAAAGTTCGTGGGAAAAAATTCTATAATTGTTATGATACGTTCTTATCTAAAACTCGCGTAGAACGTAAAATTACGCAGAGTCCACGCGTTTGCCATTATGAATATTTATCATAGAATGGCGCGTGAAATCTGCGTAATTATTTATCCCGAATCGTTCATTAGAGTCCTTGCCTGATTTTGTTCGATTGTTGAGCAGATGTGCTGACGTTTCATCGAAGGCGTAGCGGGCTACGGCGAGATGAAATGGCAGCGCAGATGTCGGCAAGCGGACTAAAGCAGGCAGGAAGCATGACGGTAATTACAAATCTAAGCAAATGCGGTCTAATGACCGATTAGGGGTTATCCCAAAACGGTCGATAGACCGCGGTGCCGTTGTATTATCAGCCGATAATCCATTTGCTTCCTGGGAGCTTCGAAATAAGTTTCGTCGCCACTAAGCAGCAGATGAATGTTGATATTGCGATTACAGGAATGGCGAAGTAGACCGGAATGCGTGGTGCGGCGGCGTTGTCGTTGACTATCCATGCAGCTATAGGCTGTAGGAAGAAAATATGCATCAGGTACATCCCGAACGAGAGCTTTGCCATGTCGGTAATGACTGCCGGTGCCTTTTTCTGCTTGATGCTTGAGAACATGAGGAATGCTCCGAAGGTGGCAAGCAGCACATTTGGCGTGCAGAACTCCCATGCCCATTCGAGTTCGGGTGTTGCGATGGGGTTCAGCGGCTCGCCCTTCCAGTAGAACGACCATGCTGTGAACGCTGCTCCGACAAGGAAGAACAATGCACCAAGGCTGCGACGCTTCTTTGCACCCCACGTCAAGTGGAAGCGGATGTAATGCGCCATGACGAGATAACCTATATATCCTGAGCAATACCATAGCATGGTGTATTTGTTCCAGAAGCATTCGCCCCACAGCTCGTTGACGCCGAAAGCGTGAAGCCACGGTACGAATGTGCTGACCACGAACAGTGCGATGAATATCTTCTCGTCGTGAGCCGATGCCTTAGAGAGCCACGGCGACACTACAGGTATAATAAGGTAGAGCGAGATAAGTGGGTACATGAACCACAGATGCCCGGCATTACCGGGAAAATTGAATGGTATGGTAGCCAACAGGTCCATAGCCTCGCTCATCGATTGTGCTCCCCAAAGGGTTGGCAGCAGCGAGTAGAGCACCATGAAGATAAGCATCGGTGGGATGATGCGCATGAAACGGTGTTTGTAGAACTGTCCCATGCTCATGTTATCCTTCATCGGCACGAGCAGGAAAGCAGAGACTACGATGAACAGCGGCACGCATATACGTGCCACGCCGCCGTCGAAGAACGCCACCCAAAAGCGGTTCATCTCGTTAAGCAGCACCGCCTTGTCGCCTGCCATTCCGCCGGTGTTGGTCTGGAATCCTGCCAGTTTCTCTGCACCGCCGGGAATGCTGTCGATGGCTTTCTGTGTCACCACACCGTAGAAAGTCTCGCTTGCATGCACAAGCATCACAAGAAAGCACGCCACCACGCGTATGTAGTCGATGAAAATTATCCGGTCTTTGTCGTTTTGCATTGCTGTATCGACTTTATTCTTTATTTATTCTTTGCGATATAATCAAGAACCTGCTCGGCGTGAATCTTTGTCTTTATCTCCTTCGGAGTGAAGATTTTCTCTATGACGCCCTCCTCGTTGACGAGGTATGTGGTGCGTATGATGCCTATTGTTGTCTTGCCATACGATGTCTTTTCGCCCCATGCTCCCAAGGCTTGAAGCAGTGTGGTGTCGGTGTCGGCAATGAGTGGGAAGTCGAGTGAGTACTTGTCGGCAAACTTCTGCTGTAGCTCCTGGCGGTCGCGGCTGACGCCTACGATAGCGTATCCCTCGGCTGCAAGGGCGTCCTTATGTGCCTGCATTGAGCAAGACTCGGCGGTACAACCCGGAGTGTTTGCCTTTGGATAGCTGTAAAGCACTAATTTCTTGCCGCGATAGTCGCTGGCTTTAATCTCTCGTCCGTTCTGGTCTATGCCGAGAATCTCAGGAATCTTATCTCCTATCTTCATAATTTGAAAACCCTCTATATCCTCTTTCATGTAGGACTTCAGTATGCCGAGGGTGCGCATTTTAGTTAATATTATTATTTATTGCCCGACACTGATAGTCTCAGTGCACGGTCTTAAAATGATGTTCGTTGTTCTTCTGACGGTTATAAATATGGCGTTTCTCCGGTATGCCACTCCTTTGATGTATCCGTTTTCTGTCATTTTATTCCTTCAAGTCTGAGCAGGTAATCCTTTCTTTCTAAGCCTCCGGCATATCCCGTCATGCTTCCGTCGGCACCTAACACCCTATGGCAGGGGATGATAATTGCTATCGGATTGTGTCCTACGGCAACGCCCACCGCCTGCGCAGACATCGTCGTGCGCTCCATTCGAGTGGCGGCAACCTTTGCTATCTCACCGTAGCTCATGGTCTTCCCATACGGAATCCGGAGCATTATGTCGGCTATCATCCTACGGAATGGTGTGCCCATGACCTTCAGCCGTGGCGTGAAGTCGGGTATATTGCCTGCGAAATAGTCATCAAGCCAACGTCGTGTGTCGGCAATAATGCCCAACGCATCGCCGTCTTCGTAGCATTCCGTGCCGGCAGGTGCATGCTTCTGATTGTCGAACCATAGTCCGATTATGCTTTCGCCGTCGCTGCAAAGGCATATTCTGCCCAACGGCGAATGGTAGTAAGCTCGGTAATCCATCTATTCTGTTGTCGGTTATTCTTATGCGTACACTTTCTCTATCATCTCCTCGAGGTTGTTCATATCCACAAGATATGCGTTAAGACCGAGAGCTTTGCCTGCAATGATATTCTCATGCGAGTCGTCAAAATAGACGGTTTCATCGGGAATTATGCCTGTTTCGTCGAATACCTGCCGGAATATCTGTGGGTTTGGTTTCGCCAGTTGCATCTCGTAAGAGAGGAAAACCTTATCGAAGCAGTCGTCAGTGGTGTAGCCGTTCTTCTCGAATTGCCTTAGTGTATGGTCCCATGCCTTCTCGTAGATATTGCTCAGGAGGTACACACGGTATTTCTTTCTTAGCTCCGTAAGCATCAGCAGGCGCTCTTTCGGAATGTCGTCGAGCACTGCATCCATCGCCCAAAGGATGTCTTCGTCGGTTGCATCCTTATTGCAGAATGGACGGATAGCACACAGGAACTCCTCCTCGCCGACGAGTCCGTTAATATAAGGTATCAGTGCATCGGCTATCGCCCGGTTCTTTACGCACCCCGCAAAGTCGGGCAGTCCCACGTTAAGCAGCGCTTCCGTGTCGCGCTCGAGGTTAAGGTTGAGTATCACCCCTGCCAAATCAAATATAATATTCTTAATCATTGTCTTTTATCTGTTGTTCTTTTCAAAGAGATGTATGCGTTTTTTACAGACACCAAACTTATTGGTAAGAGCCATGTTCCGGTTGTGCGGCATTCTCTATCCTTCGTCCGCAAGGAGGTAAACCTCCGTCCAGTGTTCGTAATGTTGCACTCCCGGCGTTATCAGCCGGTCGGCGGCTTCGGGCGAAATCTTCTTTATGAATCGTGCCGGAACGCCGCCCCACAGTTCGCCTTCGCCTATCATAGTATTTCTAAGCACCAGCGCTCCTGCCGCAACGATGCTGCCCTTGCCGATGTGAGCATTGTCGAGCAGGGTGGAACCCATGCCTATGAGGCAATAGTCGTCTATTCGGCAGCCGTGAATGGTGGCGTTATGACCTATTGTAACGTTGTCTCCTATCACTATCGATGCCGTTCCGTCGGAGCAGTGGAGGACGCAGCCGTCCTGTATGCTCACCTTGCTGCCGATGCGTATCTTGTTCACATCGCCACGAATGACGGCGCTGTACCACACCGAACTCTTCTCGCCGATTGTGACATCGCCTATCACTGCTGCTGTCTCGGCAATGAATGAACCTTTTCCTATCTTTGGTTCGAAATCGAGAATCTTCTTTATCATACGTTTCTTTTTACCCGTCTGCTGTGCTTGACATATTGTGTAAGCCATGCTATTATTCAGTAGGCAAAGTTAGTAAATAATCGAGAAAGTAACAAACTTTTCCCTCTGCAATATAGGAAAGATATTTTTTTTCATTATCTTTGCAATGTTATTATCATTGTAAAAAACAAGCACATTATGAAAACAAAGTATTCCGGAACCCAGACAGAGAAGAATCTGGAGGCAGCATTTGCCGGCGAGAGCCAGGCACGCAACAAGTATACCTACTTTGCTTCAAAGGCAAAGAAGGAAGGTTTCGAACAGATAGCAGCACTGTTCCTGAAGACTGCAGAGAATGAGAAAGAGCATGCTAAGCTCTGGTTCAAGGAACTCAAAGGCATTGGCGATACGGCTCACAACCTTGCTGACGCTGCTGCCGGCGAGAACTATGAATGGACAGATATGTACGAAGGTTTTGCCAAGACAGCTGATGAGGAAGGTTTCCATGAGCTCGCAAAGAAGTTCCGCCTTGTAGCGGCTATCGAAAAGACACATGAGGAGCGTTATCGTCGTCTGCTCCACAATGTCGAGGCACAGGAAGTATTTGCGAAGAGCGAGGTGAAGATCTGGGAGTGTCGCAACTGCGGACATATCGTAGTAGGCGAGAAAGCTCCTGACATCTGCCCTACATGCTCACATCCAAAGGCATACTTCGAGATAAGAGAAGAAAACTATTAATTGATATGATCTTAAGATTTCAGTCATTTCCTCTACTGATAGGACTGTTTTTTTTCAATATGAACCTAATAGAAAAGGCTTTATCCATAGCCGTCAATGCCCATGCCGGGCAGACTGACCTCGACGGCGAGGCGTATATACTTCATCCTATGCACGTCGGTCTCATGGGAAACACTGACGAGGAGCGTGCCACAGGGTTTCTTCACGATGTTATGGAAGACTGTGGCTACAGTGCTGAGCAACTGCTTGACGAGGGCATACCGTCGGGTGTGGTCAATGCGCTCCGCCTCCTGACCCACGAGAAAGGTACAAGTTACGAGGAGTATCTGCAGCGTATCATCGATTCGAAGAATCCTATAGCGCTGCACGTGAAATACAATGACCTGCTGCATAACTATGCCCGTGGCGGTCGTTTCCCTCATTTGCAGGAGAAGCACGGTAATGCACTTCGGATGATAGAGCCGGTAGTAAAGGCTATGGACGAAATAAAAGCATACAACCACAGCTACGCAAAGCAGAAAGGACGTGAGGTTGCCATCTTCGCCGCCGGCTGTTTCTGGGGCGTGCAGCATTATATGCAGAAGCAGAAAGGCGTGATTCGCTCATTTGCCGGCTATACGGGAGGTGATGAAAAGCACCCTACGTATGACGATGTGCGCCTGCATCATACTCATCATCTTGAGGCAGTGCTCGTAGAGTTCGACCCTAAGCAGACAAGTTTCGAGACGCTTTGCAAGTTATTCTTCGAAATTCATGACCCGTCGCAGACCGACGGACAGGGTCCGGATAAGGGCGAACAATATCTAAGCGCCGTTTTCTGCACCTCAGAGGAACAACGACTGACAACACTGCGCCTAATGAAATATCTGCGTGAGCACGGTCATGAGGTGAACACAATGGTGCGCGAGGCAAGCGACTTCTGGATTGCCGAAGGCTATCATCAGGACTATTACGGCAAGACAGGCGGCAGTCCTTATTGTCATGTCAGGCAGCGGAAATTCTGATCTTCCTGCCTCTTGAATTTCCTGACGCACAGAAATCCATTTCCTTATAAATAAGGATTGTACAGTCATTTTTTTCTTCGTACCTTTGCATACGAATTAAATGATTGTCATGGATAAAAAAATATTTGTCGCCATGTCTATGGCGACATTTTCTTTTTCAGTAGCTGCGAGTATCATAGACTCTACAAAGGTGTATCACCTTCAGGCTGTCGAAGTGGTTTCAAACCCTAAAGAGTCAGGCGCAATGCGCCAGCAGCCATCGGCTGTCAGCCAGCTCTCAAGTCAGCAGCTCAATGATAACAACATGGTATCAGTGAGGGGATTGTCCGGCGTCGTGCCGAATTTCTTCATGCCCGACTACGGTTCCCGACTGACGAGTGCCATTTATGTTCGAGGCGTAGGCTCGCGTCTGAACTCCCCTGCCGTAGGAATGTATGTCGACAACATTCCCTATGTCGACAAATCGGCTTTCGATTTCAACTTCTATAACATCGAACGTATTGATGTCCTACGCGGTCCGCAAGGCACACTATATGGTCGCAATGCCATGGGTGGCATCATAAAGGTCCATACGCATAACCCTTTCCGTTATAAAGGAACAGACGTCAATATGAGCTATGCCACCGGCGACAACCGTTCCATGTTCAGCGTCAGCCATTATCATCAGCCGGCTGATAACTTTTCTTTCTCTGCCGGTGGATATGGCGAGTTCAGCACTGGCTTCTTCAAGAACGTCACGACAGGCAATAAAGTCGATGGAGGGAAGTCTGGCGGTGGTCGTCTGCGCGGAATATATATTATGTCTGACGATATGAAACTCGATTTACATGTCGGCTACGACTACACCGACCAAGGCGCCTATCCTTATTTCTTCACCGGAAGCCTTAATGATCCTACACTCTTGGCTGACCGAAAAGGCACCATACACAACAACCGCGAAAGCCGTTATCGCCGCGCTATGCTCAATGCAGGTCTTAACTTTGAATATCAGGCTCCTAAGTTTATAATGAATGCCGTCACCGGTTATCAGAATCTCAACGACCGAATGTTCCTCGACCAGGACTTTACCTTTATGGATATTTTCTCGCTCGAACAGAAGCAACGCATCAATACTCTGAACGAGGAAATTACGTTCAAGAGCCGTCCCGACAAGCTCTGGGAGCGCGTGAGCGGCGTGAATCTGATGTACCAGACGCTGCATACCAACGGACCCGTAACATTCTATCGCGACGGTCTCGACTGGCTTCAGAGCACTATCAACAGCCACATGCCCGACTTATCGACCAACCCTATCATCGCAGGCATGGGATTCAAGAAGATGAGCGTCAACTTTCGTGGCGATGCGATGGCTGTCGGTGGCGATTTCGACACCCCACTCTTCAACGCTGCACTGTTTCATCAGTCTACCATACACGTGACGGATAAGTTTGATGCTATCGTGGGTCTGCGCTTAGACTATGAGCACATCAAACTCGTTTATAACTCGACATCGCCTGTAAACTACGGTTTCCGTTTCGAGAACACGAAAATTCCGGTGATGAACATCAACCTTCAGCATCTCTCATCCACAATAATGTACAACGGGAAAAAGAAGAACGACTACTGGCAACTGCTACCGAAGATTGCCTTAAGATACAGTTTCGATAAGAACACAAACGTCTATCTGTCGTTAGCGAAGGGCATGCGCTCAGGTGGTTACAACGTACAGATGTTCTCCGACCTCGTTCAAGGCGCCATGCAAGTGGAGATGATGAAAGGTATAAAGCAAGGCATCTTCGACTACCTCGATGAGAAAGCGGCATCCAATCCGCATATGCCGGTGGAGATGATAAAAGGACTGCTCGACAAGAATATGCCTGCTGCGGGCAACAGACCGTCGGTTGAACAGGTACAATTCAAGCCTGAATACTCTTGGACTTACGAGGGCGGTGCCCACCTCTCGTTCCCTGCGTCACGTCTTTTCCTTGATGCAGCACTGTTCTACGTCGACACACGCAACCAGCAGATAGCGCGTTTTGCCGGTTCTTCAGGCTTTGGCAGGATGATGGTCAACGCCGGTCGTGGCATGAGTTGCGGTGCTGAACTGTCAGTACGCTGGTCTCCTGCCGAGGCTTTGGCACTTACTGCAAACTACGGATTTACTCATGCTGTATTCAAGGAGTACGACGGTGGCATATCGGGCAATGTAAAAATCGACTACTCCGATAATTATGTCCCGTTCGTTCCCAAGCACACTGCAAACATCGATGCTGCTTATACCCTCCGTTTAAATCGCGGCATGCTCCAGGCACTGACAATTGGTGCAAATTACACTGGTGCAGGTAAGATTTATTGGAACGAGAGCAACACTGCATCGCAGGGCTATTATTCGCTTCTGGGTGCCCGAATGACCTGCGCGACAAAGTATGTTGACGTCTCACTATGGGCGAAGAACATCGCTGACACGAAATATAACACGTTCTATTTCGAAAGCATCGGACGTAGCTTCGAGCAGCACGGCAAACCATTCCAGCTTGGCATCGACCTGCGTATGCACTTCTGATAAACCTCAGGTCAATTATTGATTACATGAGTTCAAGATAAGAAATGTATATAACAGTTATAGAATTTCTATCTACGAGCTTAATATATGTAAATAAAATTCACCTTCGCAATTTTAAGCGAAATAGAGAACAAAAAGCAATGATTTGCCAAGTCAGCATGGCATAACACTGTGTCTTTGAAAACAGACGAGAGATGAAAACAGCCTCATTCCGCATTTTTTCGTTCAAAAAACGGTAGTTCTTGATGCAAAAAACAGCGGTTTCATCGGCAATAAGCGGCGCTTTTAGACTCAAGAAACGCCGCTTATTGAAAATGATTCTTGTTTTTGTTGACATTGAAAACAACTATCACGCTGATTATCAGCGTCTTTCATGTAATGCCAAAAACAGGCGTTTTTCGTCAACAAAGGACAAGGTGATAGCAAATATCGGCTGTACGCATGCTTAGAATAGCCTTTTTGTTTAATTTATTCATAACATGAGTTCGAGATATTTTTCTCTGAATAAGGATTTGTGTATAGCGGGCAATGGCGCCAGCCGTAGGGACGTGATTTATCACGTTCTGCTTTATCAATCACGTTGCAATGCCCATTGGATTGTTGTTGTGGATTTCGGAACGTGATAAATCACGCCATTACATCAGAGCGAAACATGATAAATTACGCCTCCTCGTCAGAGCGGAACGTGATAACCCCAAATCTCTATTGACTGATTTCCTCTATAAATAGTATGGACGACCCGTTTTTATTCTACTGGTGTAAAAGTGGGATTATATATGTTTGGGATTATTTCATTTCGCCACGAAAGAATTTTCTAAAGAACAAAAGGTGGTAATCAAGTGAATTATTCCAGTATTCGCAGGTATGTCCGCCGGGGCGCGTGGTGAAATCATGGTCGATACCACGTCCGAGCAAGCGCTTATGAAGGTCTTTGTTCACCTCAAGGAAGAAATCGTCCTCGCCGCAATCAAAGGTGATGAAAAGTTCGTGGTTCGACAGTGTCTTCACGAGTTCTGCCACGGTATGGCTGTCCCACACTGCTTTGTTGGCAGCCATCTCGCCCAACAAATCAGGGAGGTTCCAGTTCTGCGGGAAGGGACGAAAGTCTACTCCCCCGCTCATGCTCGCACAAGCACCGTAAATATCTTTATGACGCATGGCGAGAAACAACGCACCATGCCCACCCATGCTCAGTCCGGTGATAGCACGGGCAGTGCGAGAAGGAATGGTATTGTAGTGACTGTCGATGTATTCGATCAAATCGCGTGTCATGAATGATTCGTACTGAGAGTCCTTAATCTTCGGACTATCAAAGTACCATGAGTTGAGAACAGATGGCGTAACGAAGATCATTCCTAACTCATCAGCCAGTGCAGGCAGGTTCGGTTTTATCGAAATCCATGTACGGGCATCACCGTACGCGCCGTGCAGAAGATAGACCACGGGATAACGTTTCACCTCGTAGGGAGCTACATATCGACTTGTACCTTTTTTCTTCGCGACTTCTTTCACGGTCGGTTTCACCACTATGACCTCAATGTCGCGGTTCATCACATCACTGTGGAGTGTAAGTGTGTCTATTGTGCCTGCATTGACCCATCCGAAAAATATAAGCAGAAGCAGGCAGATAACAAAAACTTTTTTCATAAATACTTTTTATTAAAAATCGATTTACTTGATCGGAGTAAATTTCACCTTACGTAGTTCAGGTTTATTTATATCGTAGATTTTCTTCACAAGCATATCCATCTGTGCTGTCATAGCCTCGCGCACCTCTTGATGAATCATCTTGTCGTACAACTCACGGCGCATGCCAACCCAGCCATTGGCCTTCTGTCCCTCACGAAATACTGCGGCAGCATGCTCGTCATTTGCATCAAGGAGACCCTTATCGAGGAAGAAATCATACTGCAGCCACGCATAGTCACGGAACTGGCGTTCTATCTCCCAGCGCATTTCGTTGAGAGCCATCACAGCACATGCTTGCTGATACTATGGGGTGTGACGATAGTCGGCGAGATTCACACCTGCTGCCAGTTGTTCGGCAGTGAAGTTATCGATGAGGATATCGTCTATCAACAGTTGGTAGTATCCTTTCAGTCCCTGAACAGCAAAACATTCGTTGTTGAGGTCGGTGGACTCTCGTCTTAAGCAGTAACAGCAGACCGCCCCAAATTATTATGGCACAGACGAACAGCAATATATAATGTACGTTTTCTAACAACATGATGAGCACTTTCGATTTTACACCAATCAACAGCCCCTCCGTCGGATTCGGCATTAGCAGAGCAACGACTGTCAGGACGCTGCCGAGCACAAGCCCCACGGCAAATGTACTTCTGGCATCACGGCGATTCTTCTGTCGCTCTGCCTGCTGACAGGTCTTGACATACTCTATCAGTTTGAGCCGACGCTCGAATGTTTCCATGAAAGCATCGTCAGATGATAGTTGAGGCTTGTATTCAGCCATGAGATCGTGTAGGAATTTATCGTCGTTCATCGTTGCAATATATTTTTCAGTTGGTCTCTTCCACGTGATAGTTGCTTCTTTACTGCCATCTCACTGGCAGACGTTATATCGGCTATCTCGCGTATTTGATAACCTTGTATGTAATGCAGCACAATGGCAGTGCGCAAGGTTTCAGAGAGTTGTGCCAGCGCTGTGTGCAGTTCCTGATAGCGGAAAGCCTCGTCGGCAGAGGTGCCGTTCTGCTGCGTCAGCACTTTTTCTATCGGTTCAAATCTCTGATTTCGTTTCGTCACGACTTCGAGAAACACACGATAAGATATCTTCATCAGCCACGGCAGGAACTGTCCGCGCTCGTCATATCGGTCGAGCGAGAGAAAGGCTTTCATCAGTGTCTCCTGAGCAATGTCATCAGCCTCGGCAGTGTTGCCACAGCACAACGCTGTCAGGAACCGACGCAGTGACGACTGTTCCCGACAGACATGGTTGATGAATTGTTCCTGTGTCATTGCAGATTACTCCTTGTTGAGAGTTTTCAGCAGTTTCTTTCCTGATGAGTAGGCTGCCAATAGACCTACACCAACAGCAAGAGCAATCATACCAAAGCAAAGGAAGGCAACACACGTATCCATATGAATAGAGTTTAGGAAAAGCATTCCGCAGATACAACCAACGATGGTAAGCACACCAAAAGATGTCAGTATCGTTCCAAACAGAATCTCCATGTTCAGACGCATAGTGAGCTTTTCATTTAAAGATTTCTGCGGCGTAGTCAGTTTGTCAAGGTAATCCTGCACATCAATGTCGCCATTCTTCTCTATTGCCGCCATGATGATTTCCGTACGTTTTTCAGTATCTTGCTGATTCTTTCGATAATTTAACCATGAAATAACGATAGGCAGTACAACACAGATACTAATCACTACTATTGCATGAACTACATTATCAAGGATGTCTATCATATACATAATTCTCTTTTTGTTTAATTGTTATACATAAGTAATATTTGTTGACCGGGTCATAAGTATAACGGGTTTTATAGACAAAAAGTGACATTACCCGCAAAAAAAATTTTATTATACCAATTCTGGGTATGAAATGTCTTGTAACAGTGACGTAATTCTTAAACCCAAAACGGTCAATAGATTCCTTGCCTGATTTCGTTTGATTGTTGAGCAGATTAGCAGTCTTGTTACCGCGGGCGTAG
>CAJPPF010000022.1 GCA_905372445.1 uncultured Prevotella sp.
GTGAAAGCTATAAAGGATGTCTTTGGTGAGTCGGCATATAAACTAAATATTTCTACTACAAAGTCGATGACCGGTCACCTTCTCGGTGCTGCCGGCGCCGTAGAGGCATTGGTTTGTGTGCTTGCTGTGAAGAACGATATCATTCCTCCAACAATCAACCATGAAGATGGTGACGATGATCCTGAAATCGACTATAAGTTGAATTTCACATTCAACGCACCACAGAAACGCGAGGTACGTGCCGCTCTGTCAAACACATTCGGTTTCGGCGGACACAACGCATGCGTGATATTCAAGAAGTACTAATTTGAAGTTAATGGTAGAGAAGTTCATTACAGAACTTTTCTACCACATACATAAAAACATTATGCTGAAAGAATTTAAGATAATGATAAAGCTCCTCTTCCTGAAAAAGGATAAGGAGCTTTATTTGAAACTAAAACAGATTTTAGGATTCTATCCCCACAATATTGAACTGTATAAGACAGCTCTTATGCACAAGAGCATCATGCACAGAAATAATAAAGGAAAACCTGTCAATAACGAACGTTTGGAATTTCTCGGCGATGCTGTGCTTGATGCTATAGTAGGCGATATCGTATACCGTCGCTTTCCAGGCAAACGCGAGGGATTTCTTACAAATACACGTTCTAAACTCGTTCAGCGCGAAACACTCGGTAAACTCGCCAATGAAATGGGAGTGACCAATCTTGTAATGTCATCAGGTCGTTCGCAAAGTCATAACAGCTACATGGGTGGAAATGCTTTCGAAGCTCTTGTAGGTGCTATATACCTTGATCGCGGATACGACACATGTATGCGATTCATGAAAAAACGTATCCTCGACAATATAATCAATGTCAACAAAGTAGCGTACAAGGAGGTAAACTTCAAATCGAAGTTGCTCGAATGGTCACAGAAAAACCGCATCAAGCTCGAATATAAGGAAGTGCGACAGTCGAAAGACGAAAACGGCAGTCCGATGTTTATGTATAAGGTGATGCTTGAGACTGTTGAAGGTGAGACCGGCAAAGGCTATTCAAAGAAAGAATCGCAGCAGATGGCATCGAAGCTAACACTCGAACTGCTGAGAAAGAACAGCAAGTATCTTGATGCAGTCTTTGCTGCAAAGACCGATCGCACAAAGATGGAAGAAGAACCGGTGATGAGTGTTCCTGTCGTGAAAGAAAATGTTGAGTCGGAGAATACTGATATGAAGAAAGAGAATCCTGATATGAAGAGGGAAAACAATAAACCGCAGATTCAAGAGCAAGAGGCTGAAGGCAATAAGCCACGCCAAGAGCGGAAACAACATCAGGAGCAACAGGAAAAGCAGGAAAACAATGAAAAACAAAATAAACATGCAGTAAGAAATGTCAAGTATGCTCAGGACAATACTGAAAACGACACAGCCGAAAAGCAAGAGAAAAAGCAGGAGCGTAAGCCAAGACCAGAGCGCAAACCGAAGACAAAGGAACCAAAAATACAGAAGAAAGAAGAGAAATACGTAGAGATATATAAAACTGAAATTGAAAATAATGATGACTTCGACCTCAGTGACATATCTGCAAAGGAACTGTCGCGCGAGGAAATAATTGCTTTAGCAGAGCAAGCAGCCTTCGAAGAAAACTAAGACACATTAATTATAATAAGCAATAAGTCCTGTCAACTATTATGGCAGGACTTATTGTTTTCGTAGTTTATCATTATTTAAATCGATGTGGAAAACAAGTGGAAAAACGTGGATAACACTGTGGAAAAGATGTGCGTAAATAAAACAACCTTTTATAATAATTGACATACGTGGATAAATCATATTACTTTTCAACCTTATATCGTCACTTTTCCACACTATTAATTTATCAGTTACGATAATTTTATTAACTTTGTAAATGACTTAAAAAATAAACCTGACAACTAAACTGAATACTCTGATTATCAATACATACATAAAAAAATGAGTAATGATTTTATCAAAACAATACGTCAACAAATGTAAAACAATATAAAAAGTTATCCACGTTATCCACCATATATAATCATAATCATAAGTATTTTTATTAATAAATATATATAGTATTATAATATTGTGTGGATAACTGATGTGGATAAAATAAACCGCCAAGCATAAACTAACACCTTATATATAAATGAAAAAATCATTTCTTTTAGGACTATCTTTATTTCTGTCTTTGAATTTTTACGGGCAGGATGTGGCAAGTTATGTAAATCCTTTGATTGGTACGGCAGGCATGGGACATTGTTTTCCCGGTGCTTGCGCTCCCTTTGGTATCGTACAGTTAAGCCCCGATACCGACACCATACCTCATAACGTCAACGGTAAATATACAGGTAAGGTGTATGCTTACTGTGCCGGTTATCAGTATGAAGACAAGACGATAGTGGGCTTCTCGCACACGCATCTGTCTGGAACGGGACATTCCGACCTTGGAGATATTATGGTAATGCCCCAGACAGGCGTTCTGAAGCTCAATCCGGGTACTGCCGATAATCCCGACGCCGGATACAGACAACGCTTCTCACATACAACGGAAAAGGCTTCTGCGGGTTATTATGAAGTGACATTTGATGATAGTGATATCCGTTGCCAGTTTACTGCCACTCCGCGCGTGGGAATACATAAATATACATTCCGCAAGGGAGACAACCAGAGAATAATCATCGATATGCTTCACGGTATATACAACTACGACGGGAAAGTGTTGTGGTCGAGTATTCGTGTCGAGAACGACAGCCTACTTACGGGTCATCGCATCACTAACGGATGGGCACGCGAGAACTACACATATTTTGCAATAAAATTCTCAAAGCCTGTAAAGAGCTATGGTTATAAGGATATGAAAAAGGCTGATTATATGGGATTTATGCGTAAGTTGAATATATATAACAGCTTCCCTGAAATTACTGGGCGCGATGTAGTGGCATATTTCGACTTCAGCAACGACGACGAGGTACTCGAGATGGAGGTGGCACTGTCGGCAGTAAGTGCTGAGGGCGCCATGAAGAATCTAAAGGCAGAGGCTACGGGAACGTTTAATGAATTATATGCCAAGACCTTAAAGTCGTGGAACGATGAGTTAGGACAGATTCAGGTTGAAGGCAGTGAGAAAGAAAAGCAGATGTTGTATACCTCTTTCTATCATACGATGATAAACCCTTCTGTATATCAGGATGTCGATGGAAATTATCGTGGTCTTGACGGAAACATTCACAATGCCGAGGGTTTCACTAATTACACCGTTTTCTCTCTCTGGGATACCTATCGCGCAGAGCATCCTCTGCTGGCTCTTCTGAAGCCACAGCGCGATGAGGACATGGTTGAGTCGATGCTCAAGCACCAGAAACAGAGTGTTCACGGCATACTGTCTATATGGAGTCTTATGGGTAATGAAGGTTGGTGTATGACGGGGTATCATTCTGTTTCTGTGGTAGCTGACGCCATAGTGAAAGGTCTTAAGGTCGACTATGATGCTGCCGTTAAGGCTATGGAAAAAACGGCAAACTGCTCATATATGCCTTCTGTGGAGCGATATAAGGTTTTGGGTTATTGCCCTTACGATCGCGATGCTACGGCTGCCTCAAACACTTTAGAGTATGCCTACGACGATTTTACAATCTACTCGGCACTGTCTTACCTTAATAATAATAGAAAAGACGATTATGCACAGCGTGCATTATACTACAGAAATACCATTGATACGATTGTAGGGTTTGCCTCTCCTCGTCGTGAAAACGGTGATTTCAAGAGCGATCTCGACCCTTATCAGACCTATAACGAAGGATTTATTGAAGGTAATTCTTGGAATTTCTCTTTCTCTGCTCCTCATGATGTCTTTGGTTTGATAAAAATCTTAGGTGGAGATAAAAAGTTTGTGAAAAAGCTTAACAACCTCTTCGATATGGATTTGCCGGCGAAATACTATGCCGACAATGAGGACATTGAGGCTGACTGCCTGGTTGGAGGGTATGTTCACGGTAATGAGCCCTCACATCATATTCCTTATCTGTGGGCATGGACTTCGGAGCCTTGGCACACGCAGTATTGGATGCGTGAGATAATAAACAAGATGTATAAGCCGGAAGTTCGTGGTCTGGGAGGTAACGACGACTGCGGACAGATGTCGGCATGGTATATTTTCTCAACAATGGGATTCTATCCTGTATGCCCCGGAGTGGCAGAATATGTCATTGGTGCACCTTATCTCCCTTATATGAAAGTGGCATTGGAAAACGGAAATGTCATAGAGATACATGCTCCGAAGGTTTCAGATAAGAACCGTTATGTGAAATCATTGAAAGTAAACGGGCTTCCATACACTAAGCTATACATTTCTCATGCAGACCTGATCAAGGGAGCAGTGTTGGAATTTGAAATGTCCGCACGCCCGAATAAAACCCGCGGCTTAAGGAAAATAGATAAGCCGTATTCAATGACGGAGTGATGATGAGTATTTTAGTTATCTAGAAGATCTAGGTTAATTAGAAATTCTAGATTTTCCAGATAACTAAAAAAAATCTTCCTTTTTATTTCCCGTTGACGATATGCTTGATATCATTTAGTTTGTTCAGTGCCTCCATTGGTGTGAGGTTGTTGATGTCAAGCTCTGTTATCTCGTCGCGTATCTGCGATAGGATAGGGTCGTCGAGCTGGAAGAACGAAAGTTGTGTGGTCGGATCATCAGGAATGGTTATGTTTTTCATCTTACCTGCATCGCCTACATGCGATGCTTCCTTTTCGAGTTGATGAAGCACGGTGTTAGCTAGTTTTACGATAGATGGCGGCATTCCGGCTATCTCGGCAACATGAATACCAAATGAATGCTCCGAACCACCACGTACAAGTTTTCTGAGGAATATAATCTGACCGTCGATATCCTTAACGCTTACATTATAATTCTTTATACGAGGGAAATGTTTCTCCATCTCGTTGAGTTCGTGGTAGTGAGTGGCAAATAGTGTGCGCGGATGACCGTTGGTGCGTCTTTCGTGAAGATATTCCACTATCGACCAGGCAATGCTTATACCGTCGTAGGTCGATGTGCCTCTTCCTAATTCGTCGAAAAGTACCAGCGAACGGTCAGAGACATTATTCATGATGTCTGCCGCCTCGGTCATCTCTACCATGAAGGTGGATTCACCGAGTGAGATATTATCAGATGCTCCTACACGAGTGAATATCTTATCTACGACACCGATAGTTGCTGACTCGGCAGGGACGAAGCATCCTATCTGCGCAAGAAGTGTTATCAATGCCGTCTGGCGGAGCAATGCTGATTTACCAGCCATGTTAGGACCGGTTATGATGATAATCTGCTGTTTTTCATTGTCGAGGAACACATCGTTAGGCACATACGACTCGCCCATAGGCAGCTGTGTCTCTATTACCGGGTGTCTGCCCTGATGTATGTCTATGACCATGCTATCGTCAATGACAGGACGCACGTAGTGGTTCTCCTCGGCAATCTGTGCAAAGGCAAGAAGACAGTCGAGCTGTGCCACGAGGTTGGCATCGGTCTTTATCTCGTTGACATAGTTCTGTATGTCAGTGATAAGTTCGGCAAACAGTTGTTGCTCAAGACTTGCTATCTTCTCGTCGGCACCAAGAATTTTCTCTTCGTATTCTTTCAGTTCCTGAGTGATATATCGCTCGGCATTTGCCAGTGTCTGCTTACGAACCCATTCCTGCGGAACCTTATCCTTGAATGTGTTTCGCACCTCGAGATAATATCCGAACACATTATTGAAACCGACTTTCAGTGATGATATGCCGGTCTTTTCTATCTCTCTCTGTTGAATATTCAGAAGGTAATCGCGTCCTCCTGTTGAAATAGCGCGCAGTTCGTCGAGTTCGTCGTTGAATCCACTGCGTATGATGCCGCCTTTATTTGCAAGTAACGGCGGGTCGGGTTTCATCTCACGTTCTATTCGGTCTCTGAGTGTATCGCAGAGAGCAATCATATCGCCAATGCCATTTAGTGATTCGTTGTCGGCGGAGTCGCAGGCACATTTCACTTCTGCTAATGCTGTTAATGCCACACGCAACTGTACTACTTCACGTGGTGACACCCTTCCGGCTGCTGCTTTGGAGATGATACGCTCAAGGTCGCCTATATGATGAAACTGTTCGTCAAGAATATTTCGGAACTCAGGTTGACGGAAGAAATATTCAACTATATCGAGACGCTGGTTGATAGGTTTTACGTCTTTCAGTGGAAACACAACCCATCGGCGCAGCATACGTCCACCCATAGGAGTGATTGTCTGGTCGATTACTCCAAGAAGCGATGTCCCCTCCTCGTTCATCGGCTGCAGCAGTTCAAGGGAGCGTATGGTGAATTTATCCAATCTTACGAAACGCTCCTCCTCAATGCGAGCAATGGAATTAATGTGCTTTACGTTTGTATGCTGCGTTATCTCCAGATACTGCATTATTGCTCCTGCCGCAACGATGCCGTTTTTCAGGTGATCGACACCGAAACCTTTCAGCGTGCGTACCTTAAACTGATGCATCAGACGCTGACGGCAAGTCTGATCATTGAAGACCCATTCCTCCATTTCATATACGCAATAGCGTGACCCGAAGAAGCGTTCGAAGTCGCGCCTCTTGTCTCTGTTATACAGTACCTCCTTTGGTTGGAAATTGCCAAGCAGTTTCTCTACATATTCGGCAGTACCCTCGCTTACGAGGAACTCGCCGGTAGAGATGTCAAGGAACGAAACGCCACATGCTCCCTTGCCAAAATGAATGGCAGCAAGGAAGTTGTTCTCCTTATAGTTCAGCACATTGTCGCTCATCGCCACACCAGGCGTTAAAATTTCCGTTATGCCTCGCTTGACGAGAGTCTTCGTTTTCTTTGGGTCTTCGAGTTGGTCGCATATAGCCACTCTGCGACCGGCACGTACTAATTTCGGCAGATATGTGTCGAGTGCATGATGTGGAAATCCTGCCATCGCGGTACTTTCGTTCGATGCGCCGTTGTTACGTTTGGTAAGCGTTATGCCAAGTATGCGTGAGGCATCAATGGCATCGTCGTGATATGTCTCGTAAAAGTCGCCACAACGGAATAGCATCAATGCATCGGGATGCTTCTTCTTCAAATCGAAGAACTGCTTCATCATCGGAGTGAGACCTTTTTCGTTTTTCGCCATTATTTTTCGTTTTGTTGCTCGCAAAATTACAAAAAAAAGTTGATAGTTGAAAGAAAAAATAGTATCTTTGCATTGAAAAGACTATGACATATAGTTTTCATACTGCCTACGGCAAATGACGAAAAGAATTAAAAAATGAAGAAGTTAGGTGTAGCATTGTTCATAGCACTGCTTGCAATATCGGCAGTGGCGCAGACAGCACGTCAGGAGATAGAAGCTAATATATGCCTCTCGGGCAGTAATTACTTAGCTTATCCTACTCCACAAAAAAGCCTTACGAAAGCACCAAAGGGAAAGACACCATTTTATATATCTCATTATGCCCGCCACGGCTCACGCTTTCTAATCAACCCTGATAAATATATAAAGACTCTTGAGACATTACAGAAAGCCTACGAGGAGGGAAAACTCACGTCTAAAGGTTGTGAAGTATTGGAAAAGGTGAGGATGATGTGCGCGGAGAGTAACAACCGTTATGGCGAACTGACAGCGCTCGGTGCCGAACAGCACCGTGGAATAGCACGCCGCATGTACGAACGTTTTCCGGAGGTTTTCAAGGGTAATGTGAATATCGATGCAAAGTCGACGGTTGTGATTCGTTGTATTCTATCAATGGAAAACGAACTTCAGGAACTTATTTCCATTAATCCGAAACTTTCCATTACACACGATGCTTCTGAGCATGACATGTATTACATGAACTATGACGACACTAATCTCGGCAGTAAGCGTAAGAACGATGCTACAAAGGCATATATGGATAAGTGGACAAAGGAACATATCAATCCACAACGAATGATGGAACGCCTCTTTACCGACCATGATTATGTCAGCAAGAATGTCAGTGCAGCTAAACTTTACGATAATCTTTTTGAGTTGGCAGGCATCCTTCAAGGTACGGAACTACGAAAGAAATTCACTCTTTACGACATCTTCGACAAGGACGAGATATATAATCTCTGGGAGCAGCGCAATATAGGTTGGTTTATGGAATACGGGTCAAACGAACTCAATGGCGGCAAAATGCCTTTCCAACAACGGAACCTCCTGAGGAATATCATTACAGAGGCTGACTCATGTATCATGCATCCACGGCCTGGAGCAACGCTCCGGTTCGGTCATGAGACGATGGTGATGCCACTGACATGTTTACTCGATCTTAATGGATATGGCAAGACCATGAACCCTTCGGAACTGTCGGAGAACGGATGGAAGAACTATAAGATTTTCCCAATGGCGTGCAATATTCAGTTCATCTTCTACCGCAAGGACATCAACGACAAGGACGTGCTCGTGAAGGTACTGCTCAATGAAGAGGAAGCGACGATGCCAATAGCCACAACGGACTTTCCATACTATAGATGGGAAGACGTGAGAGCATATTACTTGAACAAAATCAACGCCTATATCAATTAATATATTCATTGAAGATTATGAAATGGAGTGATGAATACTGGCCACTGATAATACAACTTTATAAGAAGAAACCGGAGGGAGTAAAACCACTCTTCTCAAAAGGAATTATCAATATCAGTCTACTCTTGCATATCCCACCACGTGAACTTCACAGGAAAATGCAGGAGTTGCGCCATATCGACACGCCATATCTTCAGCATATATGGGATGAGATTGCTGACAGTCCGCGTAAACTAAACAAAGCAGTACATACTATCAGACAGAAGCAAGGCTTGGGAAATCCGGAGGAATTTTTTGAAGGCGTAGAGATGCATGAGACCTTTGAGCGCGATTTCCGTCCGCTGGAAAACGACGATCGGCTCAGACCGATAGACCTGATAATGATACTCAACCTTTACTTCCAACTCACTCCGACGACAATGTCGATAGAAACGGATGAAGTGCGCGACCTCGCAAGACTGCTGAAGCAACCCGCAAGACTGATTGTAGAAGTGATGGAGGTGTTTCAGTTCTGCGACCCATATCTCAGCCGTGATGACCTGATGATAAATTCTCTGCTGTTCGATTGCAGGGATATATGGAAGCGATTCGGAAATTCTGATACATACCGGCTCGCTGCATTGGCAGCACAACTGCAGGAATATTATAAGTAAAAACATAATCTCAATGGCGCAGAAACTGACACAACAACAGATTCAGGAACAGAAACTCATTCAGACTCTGAAACTATCACAGCAACAACTCATTGCTGTGAGGCTCATTGAGGAACCTCTCGACAAACTGCAACTCGACGTGGAGAATGAGTTGGAAAGCAATCCGGCACTCGAAAAAGCACACGACGACGAAGTGCAACTATTTGACAATGCTGACGGTGATGCGCCAAATAACAGCAGTGGCGATGCTGACGATGTGGAAGCGGAACTGCAGAACAAAGAGAAAGAAGACCGCGCCGACGAACTGGAGCAGGCTCTCGAACAGATGGGCAAAGACGATGACTCCATAGAACGAGGATATTACGATGATGACTATAAGGAGTTTGAACGTGGCAATCAGGAATCGTTCATCGATAAACTGAATGAACAGATGGGCGAACTCAACCTTACCGACACCGAGCACAAGGTGATGGAATATCTCATCGGCAGCCTTGAGTCAGACGGTCTGCTGCATGCAAGCATCGATTCCGTTGTCGAACGGTTATACATCGATTTCTATATTGATGTTACGCATGAAGAAGTGGAGAATGTATTGAAGAAACTCCAGAGCTTTGACCCTGCTGGTGTTGGAGCGCGCGACCTTAGGGAATGTCTGCTGTTGCAGATTGAACGCATGGACGAGAGTTGGGCAAAGGAGAATCTAAGAGTTATCATCACAGACCTGTACGACAGTTTCAGCAAGAACCATTGGGACGTGATAAAGAACGAGCTTCATCTGACGGATGACATGGTTGAGGAACTGAAGACAACGATAAAACGCCGACTGACACCAAAACCCGGTTTCTCGCTCGGCGAGAGTATGGAGGTAAGTCTCGACCGCATCACACCCGATTTCATAGTCTTTGTCGACGAAGACGGACGCATAGCATGGGAGGTGAACAATGGTAACATACCACAACTGACCATCGCCGACACGTTCACGATGATGATGGAGTCATACAAGGACACCGACGACAAGACCTTGAGCCGTCAGGAGCGTGAGGCAAAGCAATACACCACTGACTATGTGCAGAAAGGCAAATGGTATATTGATGCCATACGCCAGCGCCGGCAGACTATGGAACTGACTATGAAAGCCATAGTGAAGATGCAGAGAAAATATTTCCTTGAAGGCGATGAGACTGACCTTAAGCCGATGAAACTCGAGGATATTGCCACACAGACAGGTCTTGATGTGTCAACAATATCACGTGTGAGCAGACAGAAGTTCATAGAGACTCCGTGGGGAATCATTGCCATGAAAGACCTATTCACATCAGGATATGTCAACGAGGAAGGCGAGGAAATGTCGGTGAATAAGGTGAAAGGTGTGCTCAAAGACATCATCGACGGCGAGAATAAGAAGCGTCCATTGAGCGATGACGCTTTAGTCAGTGAGATGAAAGCACATGGATATAACATAGCACGCCGCACAATAGCAAAATACAGAGATCAGATGAAGATACCTGTAGCAAGGCTCAGGAAACAATAAATAGACAAACAAGAATGATCAGAGAACTGATTACCGAGAAGAATCTTATCATCTTAGCACGTACGTTCAGTATAGTGTTCAATCCTTTCTATCTTCCACTCTTAGGGTTGATAGTACTTTTCTGGTGCAGTTATATGTCGCTGTATCCGTTGATGTATAAGTTCACCGTGCTTGGTATGGTATATCTGTTCACGATACTTCTTCCGACATATCTGATCAGATTATACAATAACTATCACGGTTGGAAATTCTTCGAGCTCAGACAACGCGAGCGACGAATGATACCTTATATCATTTCTATCGTTTGCTACTTCGTCTGCTTCTACATGATGGATTATTTTCATATCCCGCATTTCATAAGTACTATCCTTGCTGCCGCACTTGCCATACAGATGGTTTGTGCCCTTATCAACGTATGGTGGAATATATCCACCCACTCGGCAGGAGTAGGCGGAGCGACAGGCTCGCTCATTGCCTTTAGTCTGTTATTCGGGTTCTATCTCCTCTGGTGGCTGTCGCTGACGCTTATCATATCAGGAATGGTTGCTTCCTGCCGTATCATCCTGCGGCAGCATACATTGTCGCAAGTGATAGTCGGCTATTTAGCGGGACTTTTAATATCAATGTCAATAATAATTTTTATATAAAGAACAATGACTCCGATAGTAAGTATTATTATGGGCTCTACAAGCGATATGCCCGTAATGGAAAAAGCTTGTAACTTCTTGAACGATATGCAGATACCTTTTGAGGTAAATGCACTCTCCGCACATCGCACACCTGATGCTGTTGAGGACTTTGCCCGTAACGCAAAGCACAGAGGTGTGAAAGTCATCATTGCTGCTGCCGGCATGGCTGCAGCATTGCCAGGTGTTATAGCAGCATCGACGACACTGCCTGTCATCGGTGTGCCGATAAAGGGAATGTTGGACGGACTCGATGCCATGCTGTCAATCATTCAGATGCCTCCAGGCATACCTGTTGCCACAGTTGGTGTCAATGGAGCACAGAACGCAGCCATTCTCGCTGCCGAGATGATAGCGCTGATTGATGAGGATGTGGCACGTAAGGTTGCAGAATATAAGTCAACCCTCGGCGAGAAGATTGAGAAGGCAAACAGGGTTTTATCTGAAATAAGATATGAGTACAAGACGAATTAGCAGTGTCGTAAAGGTCGGCAATATCCTTATAGGCGGTGGCAACCCCATAAGAGTGCAGTCGATGACGACAACTAATACGAACGATACGGAAGCCTCTGTGGCACAGGCAAAGCGTATCATCGATTCCGGTGGTGAATTGGTGCGACTGACAACGCAGGGCAGGCGTGAGGCAGAGAATATGCAGAACATCAGCGATGCGCTGAAGGCTGACGGATATGTCACACCGCTTGTGGCTGACGTTCACTTCAATGCCAGTGTTGCTGATGTGGCGGCACAGCACTGCGAGAAGGTGCGCGTCAATCCCGGCAACTACGTTGACCCTGCGCGAAAATTTGTCAAGCAAGAATATACCGATGAGGAGTATGCTCAGGAATTGAAGAAAATCGATGAGCGCTTCCTGCCGTTCCTGAATATCTGCAAGGAGCACGCAACGGCGATACGCATCGGTGTGAACCACGGTTCGCTGTCCGACAGAATACGCAACCGCTATGGTGACACGCCGGCGGGAATCGTCGAGAGCTGCATGGAGTTTCTGCGTATCTGTAAGCGTGAGCATTTTGATAATGTAGTGCTTTCCATAAAGTCATCCAACACCGTTGTCATGGTACAGTCGGTGCGCCTTCTCGTCAAGACAATGGATAAGGAGGATATGCACTATCCTCTGCATCTGGGTGTCACGGAAGCGGGAGAAGGTGAGGACGGACGCATAAAGAGTGCTGTGGGCATCGGTGCGCTGCTTACCGAAGGCATAGGCGACACAATACGTGTGAGTCTTTCAGAAAACCCTGAATATGAGATTCCAGTAGCTCGCAAGCTCGTGTCGTTCATCGACGAATGTACTGAAAAGCGTGAGACGGCGAGGATTGACGACGACACTCTTTTCCTCTCGTTCGACGAAAACTGTCAGGAAGACCTTCTGCTCAAGGCTGCCATGTCGGCAGGAGCAATACTCATCGACGGCAAGGCAAAGCAATTGGTCATAACGAATAAAGGCGCTGCCTGCGACGACCTCGCTGCTTCTATACTTCAGGCGGCGCGAGTGAAGTTCACCAAGACGGAGTTTATCTCATGTCCCGGTTGTGGCCGCACGCTCTACAACCTGCAGGGCACAATAGCTAAGATAAAGTCGGCAATAACTGAGGCTTCAAAGGAAAATCCTAAGTTCAAGACACTCAAGATAGGAATCATGGGCTGTATCGTCAATGGTCCCGGTGAGATGGCTGATGCCGACTATGGCTATGTCGGTGCAGGACCAAACAAAATATCGCTCTATAAGAAGCAGGAATGTATGGAAAAGAATATTCCTGAGGATGAAGCCGTCGATAAGCTCATCGCTTTCATCAAAAACGACAATGACTAAGATTATCCCCTCTGCGCAATGCTCCCGTCATTTGCCGGCAAGCGTAGGGGCGTGATAAATCTCGCCCCTACGCTTGTTGACCGATTTTGGTTAATTCAGATAAGCTTCTACATTATTTATATATACCTGTCCGCGGGAATCAATTATCCTTAAGCGGAATTTCTTTGCTGTTACGGCATCAAACTTCAGTATTCTCTTGTAGCCTATTGTTGTTGTCTGTTCGAGGACAGGCAGTGCGAGCCATGTGCCTCCGCTTGTCTGATACTCTGCTGCGAACTTCGCTACTGACTGGCCAAAGGGAATATACTCCTGAATGACAAGCATATTTATCTTTGTCGGTTTCTTGCATGTAAGTGTGAGCGTCGGTGTCTTGTCGGAAGCTTTCGCTGCCCAGAATGTGTCGTAGTCTTTATCAAGAACATTCTGTGCATTGTCTTTCTTCGACACTGCTGATGAAGCTTCTGCCTTCTGTCCGTCGAAGAGATTATCGGCGAACATCTTATCCTTCAGAGTCTTAAAGCCAATGAGCGATAGAGAGTCAACGGGACTTATACGACCGTCCTTATTAGGTGGCACATTAAGCAGGAATGTGGAGTTGCGTCCGACATTCTTCAGATAGAGATCGATGAGTTGCTCGGGTGTGCGCACCTGCGAGTCTTCCCTTTCGTGATAGAACCATCCCGGACGTATCGATACGTCACACTCTGCCGGCACCCATTTGTCGCCGTCCTTATGTCCTACGGTCAGTTCTGCAGAGTTAGGATAACCCGGGTAAACATCATCGATTCGCAGGAACGACCAGTTTGTCTCGCCTGCCATACCAGCCTCATTACCTACCCATCGGCAGTCGGGGCCACCGTCAGAGAATATCACTGCGTCAGGCTGCAAAGAGTGAATGAGTTCAAAAATCTTTGGGTAGTTATAATATGTTCGTCGGTCAATCTGTCGCATCTCGCGCGCTCCGCCGTAATATCCGTCGCCGCCATTGGCACCATCAAGCCACACCTCGGTCACCGGACCGTAGTTTGTCAGCAGTTCGGTCATCTGCTTCATATAGTAGTCGACGTATTCCTCTGTGCCATACGATGCCTGATGCCTGTCCCACGGCGAGAGATACACACCGAAGTTCAGCCCATACTTGCGGCATGCGTCAGCAACTTCCTTAACTATGTCGCCCTTACCCATCTTATATGGCGATGCGGCAATAGTGTAGTCGGTGTATTTCGAGGGCCACAGACAGAATCCGTCGTGATGCTTCGCCGTTATTATCACGCTTTTCATTCCTGCCTCCTTTAATATGCGCACCCACTGTTCGACATCGAGATTAGCAGGATTGAAATTCTTCGGGTCAGCATCGCCGTAGCCCCATTCCAAATCGTTGAAGGTGTTCTGCCCGAAGTGAATAAAGGCGTACGTCTCCTGTTTCTGCCATTCCACCTGTGCCTTTGTCGGCAGAGGGTTGTTCTGTGCGTGCAATAGAGTAGGGAGGAAGAGCAGCAGTAAAAATAATTTTCTTTTCATTTTCGTATTGTATTTAAAGTTTGATCTTTTGTAAGGAATGCCTTTGCGCTACCGAACTTCAGGAACATATCAAGTCTGACAGGTATATGATGATCGTCGTCGGTGACATGAAAACGTGCTATCTCGCGCCATTTACCGTCGTAACACTCTATATACGACAGTTGCAGGCATTTATATTTCTTTCCGTTGTCGGCTTTCACTGTCGATCTGCCTGAGAACTTTATCTTTGCGTCAAGCACCTTCGTGCCGTCGGTTATATTTATCTTCACCTCATAGCCCTCCTTCCAGTTGGCAGGGTTGAACGAGCGGGCACGCTGAAAGATATTCACCATGTCATATATGCAGTTGTCGAATGTACGTGTCTCCCACGAGTGAGTGCCGTCGTTGTTCTGGCGGTGCATTTTCACTTCCACCTTGCCGTCTGAATAAGAGTAAAACGCTTCGTCTACGGTGTATCGCTTACCCTCACGTGCTCCTTTTCTGTAGTACAGCGGTGCAAGGTCGAGAGTGGTATATCCGAGCAGCGTGTCGCGCAGAACGAAGAAATCATCAAGTCTGCCGTTGCCTCGTGTCATCAGCGAAGTGCGGTAGGCTTTCTTTCCGTTATATACGGTCTCTACTGTCGACATCGACGCCGTGCCAGCCTTCACCCATATGAACTTCCAGTTGTAGTAAAGGTTATATGTAAGGTATTCACCGCCTTTGAAGGCAGTGTTCTTGAATGTGCACTGACCATAGGCATTCGCCGCGAATATTACAGTAAGTATTGAAAACAGTAGTCGTCGCATAGTCTGATGTTCTTAATGGATTCGTGCCTATCGCATCAGATATTCAGGCATATCAATGCCCAGGTCCTGTGCGCGTTTCAGGTTTCTTCCCGTCTGTCTACGTTGTTTGCTTGTCGACTGGTTTTTCCTCAGCTCGCCGGGTTTCTGCTCGTTGCGCGGTTTGAGTTTCATGTCCCAATTCTCGGTGATGTTCCATTTTGCGCGGCATTTTATCTCTTTCGGATAATAATACACCTGTTCAGGCTGCAGGCTGTCGGCAAAGCATCCTGTGTCCCACACGTGGTTGTTGTTGCTGTCGACGATTGCACGCATATAGAACGACTTTTCCGGCATATAGTAGAACTTTGCCACACCATTGTCGGTGAACACCTCTTTCACAAGTTTGTCGCCACGTTCGAGCAGTTGCACGATGACATTCTCGCCGCTCATGCCTTGCAGCGTCACCTCGAAGGTGCCGTATTCGTTGAGGCTCTTCACTATGAATCCTCTCTTCTGTTTCTCCGATGCCTTACCATAGATATCGATGAATGCCGCCGAGTCGGTCTCAAAGGAATACTTGCATTCAGGTTGCCACTCAGCCAGCAGTTCCATTGTCCGGATGTTTGTGTTCGGTTTCTCGCGCAGTTTCCATTCGGCATTATACCATATCGAGTCGTGTTCTATGTAGAGATGTATCTTCGATGTGTCCACCTCAGCCAGCGGAGTAGGGAATTTCATTGTTATGTTTCTGTCAGGGTCGAGCGACTGCGACAGTTGCATATCAATCTTCAGTGGAGAGGGCGGCATGATCGAGTCGTAAGGCAAACCACGCTTTTTGTTCTTCTCCTGTTGTTTCTTCCAATTCTCTACAGTCTTCTGCCTTTCCTTCATGCGCTTGGCATACGGCATCTTCGACAGCAGCATTATCGTGTCCGTATGGTTCTGCAGTATGCCCAGTGTGTCGGTCATGCGATATGTAAAGGCTATCTCCAGCGAGTCGTTGTTGACAAGGGTAGTATCTTTCAGCCAGTAGGTGATGGTGTCTTGCTTTATGTTTTTCTCAATGATGAACGCGTCGTCAGCGTTGAAGTTCATCCCGCGAATCTCGGGCATTATCGAGTCGCCGTAGCTGAAGAACATCGTGAAATGGTCAGCCTCTCTTCTTTCCGCTTTCAGAAATGCGCGGTTAGTCTGTGGCTCGCTGAATGTCATCAGCATCACGTCGTCGGGTATGAAATGCTTGTAAGGCATTCGGTCGATGCTCTTTATACGCAGCGAGTCGAGCATGACAGTGTCTTGTCTGAAGTCGTCGAATACCGAAGGCTTCACCGTAGCATCATAGAACGCCATCATCTCACCGCTGTTAGGTGTGAGCATGAAGTTGTTGTCCTGATCTCGCAGTGCATAAATCTTATATTCGCCCTCTTTCACGCCTTTCACTACGAAGTGTCCGTTCTGGTCGCTGCGTGCCACACGCATAAAAGGTTTCTTCATGAATATGGAGTCGTCCTGAGCGTCTGAGGCATCATAAAGTCCGACGAGAATGCCCTGTATAGGCTCGAGTGTCTCTGCGTCGAGCACATATCCGCTTACCTCAAGAGTGTCAATCTCCTCACCTGTCGAGAATGAGTAGGTGTAATTGCCCAATGGGTTACCCTCGTTGTTGTCGGTGATGGCGTCAGAGAAATCAATGGTGTATGTGGTGTTTGCCTTCAGCGAGTCCTTCAGTTCAACGACAATCTTCTTACCTTTTGTTTTTATTTCTGCCGGTTCAATCTGTGGAGGAGATATGATGACATTCTCCGTGGCGTTTTCTATCTTTATGTACTCGTCGAAGACGATACTTATATTCTTTGCTCTGATATTCACCTGCTTGTCTGCCGGCGAGGCACTGACCACCTTTGGCGGGCTTTCGTCAAACCAGCCTCCGTCGATATATCGTGAGTCCATGTTGGCACATCCCACGATGGCAGAGAGTATTATAAGAAACAATAGTTTTCGCATGTCTTCGATATTTTATTTTGCATTGAGAAACAACAGTTCATCTATTATCTTCCTTGAGTTCGACAGTCGTGGAATCTTATGTTGTCCGCCCAGTTTGCCGGCATTCTTCAGCCACATGTTGAACAGTCCCTCGCGTGCCTCTACAATCTCCAGTCGCTGCAGTGTTATGTCCTTGTAGCGTTTTGCCTCGTAGTCGGAGTTGATTTCCTGCAGCCTATGGTCTACTAGATCGGCAAACGCCTCCATGTCCTCGGGGCGTTTTTTAAATTCTATGAGCCACTGATGACAGCATTTCGCCTTATTGTCCATAAATACCGGAGCGGCGGTGTAGTCGCTTATCTCTGCGCCGGTCATCTTGCACGCGAACTCCAATCCTTTATCTGCATTATCGACTATCAGTTCCTCGCCGAAGGCATTGATGAAATGTTTTGTCCTTCCGGTGATGATGAACTTGTATGGATTGCGCGATGTGAAACTCACTGTGTCACCTATCATGTATCGCCACAAGCCGCATGAGGTGGTTATTATCATTGCGTAGTTCTTGTAGAGTTCCACCTCCTCTAACGGTATTACCTTCGAAGGGTCAGCTATGGTGCCGTCTTCATTAATGGCATCCATCGGACAGAACTCGTAGAACACGTCATAGTCGAGCATGAGCAGCATCGATTTGTCGGCAGGGTCGTTCTGAATACCGAAGAATCCCTCGCTGGCATTATATGTCTCCATATATTTCATCTTCGGCGACTTGATGATTTCCTCATACTGCGAGCGGTATGGAGAGAAGGCTATACCACCGTGGAAAAACACCTCGAGGTTAGGCCACACCTCGTCGATGGTCTTCTTTCCTGTCAATTCAAGCACTCTGACGAGCACCGATAGCATCCACGAAGGTACTCCCGATATGTTCGTCACGTTCTTGTTCATCACTTCCTGCGCTATTCGGTCGCGTTTCAGTTCAAAGTCGCTCAGCAGTGCTGTCTTCTTCTTCGGCACACGCACAAGGTTCACCATAGGGTTGATGTTCTCGATTAGAATCGCCGAGAGGTCGCCCACGAGTGAGTTCTGCAGGTTATAGTTCGGCGAGTGTGAGCCACCGAGTATCAGTGCCTTTCCGTCGAATATCTTGCTGTCGGGGTTGTTTTTCAGGTATAGCGCCACCACGTCATTGCCGCCGGCATAGTGTATCTTCTGCAGACCGTCGTTGCTGACGGGTATGAACTTTGACTTGTCGTTTGTCGTCCCCGACGACTTGGCATACCATTTCACCTGTCCGGGCCATAGTATGTTTTCCTCGCCATGGCGCATACGCTCTATGTCGCCTTTTAGATCATCATACCCATTCACAGGCACATTCTGTACAAACTGTTCATAAGATGCGAAGGTGATGAAACTGTGGTTTCGCCCGTAATCTGTGTCCTGCGCTTTCTGTAGAAGTCGGCGCAGCACCCGGCGCTGTATTGCTACAGTCTCGTTGTTGTAGAGTTCAATCTCTTTCGCTCTACGCAGAAAAAACGGACGGGCTATCTTTGTTATATTCATTATTGATCTAAATAATCATTTAAGGTGCAAAAATAATCAAATAGCGATAAACAGCAAAATTTATTATGTTTATTTATAAATATAAACCGCGCCACTACGGCTGATGCCATTTCGCGATATGCGAAGATGATTTTTCTTTACGATAACAAGTTCATGATGTATCACGTGTAGCGTAAAGAGAAGAAACGTTATTCTGCGATGTTTTATGTAAAATGTTTGGGCATATCATTATAACTGTGTAATTTTGCATTCGTAATAGAATATTTTCTGTAGTAAAAGCATGAATTGGATATTAGAACTGTTCAGTGTTCCGTCGGCAATACAGGCATTGGCTGTTGTGGCTCTTGTGTGTACTGTAGGTATGGCATTGGGGCGTATCAAGATAGGCGGTGTTTCGCTTGGTGTGGCTTTTGTGTTCTTTATCGGCATCACCGTCGGTGCTCTTGGACTAAAGGTCGATACGCAGACTCTGAAATATGCCGAGACCTTCGGACTGGTCATCTTCGTCTATTCGCTCGGACTGCATGTAGGACCGAACTTCTTCGGCTCTTTCCGACATGAAGGAATGGTTCTGAACCTTTGGTCGCTTGCCGTTATCGTCATCGGTACACTGATGACCATTGCCATGTCCTTCATGACACATATCCCGATGAGCGACATGGTGGGTATATTATGCGGCGCCACCACCAACACTCCTGCCCTGGGTGCTGCCTTGCAGTCGCTCGAACATGCCGGCGTAAGTTCGGGCAGTGCCGCACTGGCTACCGCGGTGAGTTATCCGCTCGGAGTGATTGGTGTCATCATTGCAATGATTGTCATACGTAAGATTATGGTTCGTCCTGCCGACCTCACACCGCGTCATGCCGGTGATGACGACCGTACTGACGTAGAGCAGTATCGTGTGGTGAATCCTGCACTTGAGGGACGCACACTTGGAGAGGTAGTGCGTTTCACACGTGCACGTTTCATTATCTCACGCATCTGGCGCAATGGCAGGGTTATCATGCCTTTGGGCAAGACGGTGCTGCATATCGGCGACGAGATTCTTGTTGTCACCAACAAGGACGAGGCAAATGCCATGGTGCTTCTCTTCGGTCAGCATGTGGAGAAAGACTGGAACGGCGAACGGATAGATTGGAATAATATTGACAAGGACGTCGAGAGCCGTATGCTACAGATAACCAACCGTGCTGTGAATGGAAAACGCATTGGCGAACTGCATCTGCGCGAGACTTATGGCGTCAATGTCAGTCGTGTGGTGCGTGGCGACATACGTCTGCTTGCCACCTGCGACCTGCGTCTGCGCTACGGCGACACGATAATCATCGTCGGCAGACCGGAAAGTATCAACAACGCCGAGAAGTTCCTCGGCAATGAGGTGAAGCGTCTCGGCGAGCCGAACATAGGTAGCATATTCTTCGGCATACTCCTTGGACTTGCCGTAGGCATCATACCAATAACACTGCCGGGCATGGATGTCCCCGTACGCCTCGGCATTGCCGGCGGACCGATTATCGTCGGCATAGCCATCGGTGCCCTCGGTCCGAAGATGCACTTCATTTCCTATGTCACACCGTCGGCGTCGCTCATGCTCCGTGGCGTAGGGCTTGCGCTATATCTCGCCTGTCTGGGTCTTGACGCCGGGCAGGGATTCCTCGAGACGGTGTTTCGTCCTGAAGGACTTCTGTGGATTGGCTTGGGATTCCTAATCACCTTCTTGCCGGTGCTGATAGTCGGTGCAATAACACTCCGCACACGCAATTACGACTGGGGCACTATCTGCGGTATCATCTGCGGCAGCATGGCAAACCCCATGGCGCTCAACTATGCCAGCGACACCACGCCGGGCGACCATGCAAGCATCAGTTATGCTTCTGTCTATCCGCTCGGAATGTTCGTCCGCGTCATCATAGCTCAACTGCTCGTCATCTGTTTTGTTTAACCCAAATAGTATATGTATATATTGATGTCCGGTAAACAAATTATAGCGATAAAATCGAGTAGGATGAAATGTGTAGGGGCATGATTTATCACGTTCCGCCTCTGCACAGAGTCCATTGCGCGAGCTATTTGTTACTTGGAGATTGCTTAAGCGTGATAAATCACGCTCCTACGCAGTCTGGCAAATAACGAGCCTTTCTTGGCTCGTGGAGGACACAAAACTAAAAAGAATGTTTTTAGTAACCCTCACTATTTTTGGCAAAAAGTAAACCCCTATTGGCTATACGTGCCTTTAGTGCCAATACATAAAGGCTTGCATAACTTTCATTCAGTTTTTGCCGGACACCAATATTTTTCTTTACATTACTCTTGAAGTTATGCTAAAAAAGGAGGCATACAACAAAAACGATGCATTCTGAAAATGAGGAAAATCAGCCTTTGTAATCATTTGATTATCAACACGTTCTGAAACCGCCGTTTTTAGCGTCAA
>CAJPPF010000023.1 GCA_905372445.1 uncultured Prevotella sp.
CAACAATCGAACACAATCAGTCAAGGACTCTAATAACCGATTTGGGTTAAATCTTTTTATACTAAATCTTTTCCGTGACAGTTCTTGAATTTCTTGCCCGAGCCACATGGACAAAGGTCATTGCGTCCTGGGAGTTTTTCTTTCACGATAGGCTGAACCGTACGGCGAGCGTTCTCGCGAGTGTCCTGTGCGGCAGCATCTTGCATACCTCCGCCCTGACGAACTTGATTTAGAGCATCAGCGTCGTCCTTTTGTTCGTTGTAGCGTTGTGAGTGCTGCTCGGGCGCTGCCTCACGCACCTCTTGCTGTGCCACTTGCTCGGGAATCATTGCACGTGTGAGAATTGATGCTATACGGTTGTTCATGTTGTCTACCATGGCATCGAAGAGCTTCACTGACTCCAGCTTGAAGATGAGCAGAGGGTCTTTCTGTTCGTAAGAGGCGTTCTGTACAGAATGCTTCAGTTCGTCGAGCTGACGGAGATTCTCCTTCCAACAGTCATCGATTATATGTAGCATTATGACTTTCTCGAACTGCTTTATGACATCCTTAGCCTCACTTTCGTAAGCCTCTTTCATGTCGCATGGAATATTGAAAACATTGCGACCATCAGTGATTGGTACCATGATGCGCTCATAGTTGTTGGCAGGGTTCTCCCATATATTCTTGATCACAGGCCACGCCACTTCCTGAATGCGATCAGTGCGACGCTTGAAGTTAGCCAGTGCCTTCTGGAATGCCTCCTCCTGCAAATCCTCGAGCTTACCACTGAGGAAACGGTCTTCTGTGAATGGACATTCCATTGCAAGAACTTTCAGGAACTGCTCACGAACACCTACATAATCATTTTTCGAAGTTATATTTACTATGCGGTCCCAAAGAATGTTGGTGATGTCCATACCGATACGCTCACCCATGAGAGCGTGACGACGCTTCTCATATATTACGGTACGCTGCTTGTTCATTACGTCGTCATACTCGAGCAGATGCTTACGTGTACCGAAATGGTTCTCTTCGACTTTCTTCTGTGCACGCTCTATTGACTTTGAAATCATTGACGACTCAATGCGTTCTCCTTCCTTGAATCCGAGACGGTCCATTACGCCGGAGATTCGTTCAGAGCCGAACAGACGCATGAGCTTATCTTCGAGTGATACGTAGAATACAGAAGAACCAGGGTCGCCCTGTCGTCCTGCACGACCACGGAGCTGACGGTCTACACGGCGGCTTTCATGACGTTCCGTACCGATTATAGCAAGACCACCCGCAGCCTTGACCTCGTTTGATAGCTTGATATCGGTACCACGACCTGCCATGTTAGTAGCGATTGTCACAACACCAAGTCCGTTGCTCTGTCGTCCTGCCTCTGCCACGATGTCAGCCTCCTTCTGGTGGAGCTTTGCGTTAAGCACCTGGCAAGGAATACGGTTCTGGTCGAGCATACGTTTTAGGAGTTCTGATATTTCTACTGATGTCGTACCGACAAGAACCGGACGTCCTGCGTCGCGCATCTCAATGATTTCCTGAATTACTGCCTTATATTTCTCGCGGTTTGTCTTGTAGACACGGTCTTCAAGATCAAAGCGTGCTATAGGTCGGTTGGTAGGAATCTCGACAACATCGAGCTTATATATATCCCAGAACTCGCCAGCTTCTGTTGTGGCAGTACCCGTCATTCCGGCAAGTTTATGGTACATACGGAAGTAGTTCTGCAGGGTTATGGTAGCGAAGGTCTGTGTTGCAGCTTCTACCTTCACATGCTCTTTTGCCTCTACAGCCTGATGCAGACCGTCAGACCAGCGACGACCTTCCATTATACGACCTGTCTGCTCATCTACAATCTTCACCTCGCCGTCCATGACAACATACTCGTCGTCTTTATTAAACATGGTGTATGCCTTGAGCAATTGCTGCAGAGTGTGAACACGCTCGCTCTGCACTGCATAGTATGCAAGCAGCTCGTCTTTCTTTGTCAGAAGTTCTTCTTCCGACAGACCCTTTTGCGATTCAAGTGCGGAAAGCTCCGATGTGATGTCGGGAAGTACGAAAAGTTTTTCGTCTTTAACCTGATTGGCAAGCCATGCTGTGCCCTTATCAGTGAGATCGCATGAGTTCATCTTCTCGTCAACGACGAAGTAGAGCGGCTCTACAGCCTTTGGCATCTCGCGGTTGTTGTTCTGCATGTAATACTCTTCGGTCTTGAGCATTCCGCTCTTGATACCTTCCTCGGAGAGATATTTGATGAGTGCCTTATTCTTTGGAAGGCACTTGTATGAACGATAGAGCGAGAGGAAACCTTCCTCATTAGTATGTGCAGCCTCGTCTTTCTTGCCGCTCTCAAGAAGTTTTGCCGCTTCGTTGATTTTTGTCTTTGCATCAGCAAGATATTGAGTGGCAAGCTGACGTTGTACGCCTACGAGGCGTTCAACAAGAGGCTGATACTCCTCAAACATCTGATCGTCACCTTTTGGAATCGGACCGCTGATGATAAGCGGTGTTCGTGCGTCGTCGATAAGCACAGAGTCGACCTCATCGACAATGGCATAGTTGTGGGCACGCTGTACGAGGTCGGCTGGCGATATAGCCATATTGTCGCGAAGGTAGTCGAAACCAAACTCATTATTTGTACCGAATGTGATGTCGGCATTATAAGCGGCGCGACGCTCCGGAGAGTTCGGTCGGTGCTTGTCGATACAGTCAACTGAAAGACCATTGAACATATAGAGAGGTCCCATCCATTCTGAGTCACGTTTTGCAAGGTAGTCGTTGACGGTTACTACGTGTACGCCGTTTCCGGTAAGTGCATTGAGGAACACCGGCAACGTAGCCACGAGGGTCTTACCTTCACCGGTAGCCATTTCGGCAATCTTTCCCTGATGAAGCACCTCGCCACCGAAGAGCTGCACATCATAGTGGATCATCTCCCATTTCTGGTCATTGCCACCAGCTGTCCAGTGGTTGTGATAGATGGCTTTGTCACCGTCGATGGTCACGAAGTCATTACCCGGTTTGGCTGCAATCTCGCGATCGAAGTCTGTAGCAGTAACAACAGTCTCTTCGTTTTCTGCAAAACGACGTGCAGTGTCTTTTACGATACTGAAGGCAACAGGCATTACTTCATTCAGTGCCTCCTCGTAGATTTCGAGAGCCTCTTTCTCCAATTTGTCGATGCTGTTGAAGATGCCCTCACGTTCATCGATAGGAGTGGCTTCTATTGTAGCCTTTAGTTCGGCGATTTTCTTTTTCTGCTCAGCTGCAGAGTTCTGCACATACTGTTGGATTTCCTTTGTCTTTGCACGCAGTTCGTCGTTCGAAAGCGCCATAATCTCCGGATAAGCCTGCTTCACCTTTTCGACGAGAGGCTGTATGAGTTTCATGTCACGGCTTGACTTGTTGCCGAACAGAGACTGCAAAATTTTGTTCAAATTCATAATTATAATTGTTTGTTTTTATTCTTGATTGGTTTGTAAAACAGTCAGTTCCGACTGTTTTTAATAATTTTCATTGCGATAGTTTTTCCCGCATCGTATTTAGAAAAGCGGTTTTGCATAGCAGGCATTTGGTGCTCTGATGTGGATGCTTTTTGCAATGGTGGGCGCAATGCGCTCTGTTGTTATTGGAATATCAATGTGTTCTGCTTTGATGTTTGAGCCGAGGAATATCACAGGGAACGGTACAAAGACTGTTCTGACCTGATAACTTGTGTTCGTGTCCTCGTTGAATATGCTCCACCCCGGTGTGGCTTCAATCCACAAGTCGCCGGTTATCTCCGTGTCGTAAGGGCTTGTCTTTACGTCAGCTACCCCTGCCGTCATTTTCAGCAGGTCTTTAGAGCGCAGAATTATTTCGGAATATGATATTTTATTATCCTCAATGAGTTTATGGTTGAGGAATATCTGATTCTTGAAATAGCCTTCCACCCACGCACCACTACCGTAAACTGCCGACAGGTACATGTTGAGCAGTTGTGCTGTGCGATTGATATAGAACGTTCCTGTCGGAATTTTGTATTTCTTATAGTCGGTCTCCGGTTCGTCGGTATCGCCGGTGGCAGTGATGACGAACATGACATTGTCCTTACCGACCTTCTGCTCTACACCGGAGATGAAACTGCCGAGAGTAGCATCGAGCGATATGTATACATGCTCCATCTCCTGGCGTTGTCCCATTGTATTGCCCAGACGGGCAGATAGCGTGACTGCAAGATAGTCGGTAATATCATCGCGACCGAGGGCGTTGTCGGTGATACAGCTCAGTGCTGCGTCACTGACAATATCGTTCAGCAGGTCTTTTCTTCCTTTGTTGTTTACTGCGTTATATGCGCGAATCCATGAGTTTGCTGTCGATGGGTAGTATGTCGATGTGGTCCATGCAGATGTTCTGTCGTCAATCCAGAATGCTCCGTCGGCAGCATGTCCTGCTGACAAAATGGCGGCATCTTGGCTTTGCGCCAGTCCGAAGACCAATGCACGGCCGTTGGTCGACACCTTCAACTCATCGCTGACAGTCGATGTGGCAATGTTCTTCGGCGATACAATATCGTGCTTGTCATATACGCAATACTCCGGACGTAGTGTCTTTCGGTTGAGCCACTGTTGGGCAATGATCTTGTTGTAGTGTGGGGCGGTGCCTGTTGCTATGCAAGTGATGGCAGACGCACGGTCGACAGGGGAGAAAGGGTACTCGACCGCCTCGTAGACACGCCCCTCGCTAAGCAGTCGGCGAAAGCCATCTTGTTTGTATAAAGGTGCGAAGTGCTCAAGATAGTCGGTGCGCAGCTGGTCGATGGTGATATTTACCACGAGGCGTGGAGCCACGTTCAAGTTCTGGGCGTTGGTGTCCAGCACATTGAAAGTGGCAAGAAGCGCTGCCAAGTAGAAGCGTCCCAGACTTGTGTTGAGCAGGGGTTGTATGTCGAGTTTATTCTTTTTCATTATTTTCTTTTAATCCCGAAGAACTCATAAACCTTATCATCAATGTGCATGCCAACAATTCTACGCCAGCGGCAAATGTCTGCCAAAAGCTTGCTACGTAGCCCAATGCTGCACAGGCAGCGATCACATACATCATTTTGTGTCTCTTGTTATTGCGCAGACTCTTGATGATTTTCCACCCGAAGAACAGTGCCAATGGATTGAACACGAGTATCTGGAAGTTAAGTCTCACTGTAGGATGCTGCGAGAATATCATCATGAGCAACACGAAGCTTGGTATTCCTGATAGCAGGAGCAGGAAAGCATCAAACTGCCAGATGCGACGGAGTGTCAGGTAATGCTCAAGCAAAACGACGATGATTAACATTAAAAAGAGCCCTATTGCCAGTATATGCGGTTCAAAAAAAGACTCTAAGCTATCTTTATTATCGTAGTCGTATTGCGATGGTGTCACCCAATATTCCTTACTTACAAGTTTGCGCTGTCTGTCATTATCGGTTATGACTGCATTGTTGAAATCTACGCGTAAGGTGTCAGGTAGGAACTGCTGTTGTGTACGTGTTGTCTCACAGTCGGAACCGATGCCCAGAAGGAAGTCGTTGCCCCAGCGCGCCCATCGATGATTCTCGTTCCATTGATGAATCTCTTCGCGATAGGATGTCCTGACCGAAGGGTTATTGTTGTAGCTGATTCTTCCGTCGATATTGTCGACAATGATGTTGCGTGCACGTGTCGTGCAGTTGTCGTAGAAGTAATTATAGCGATAGTAGCGGTTCTCTGGCAGGTAGTTTGTGAAAATCGCCTGCATGATCTGCCTCTTCTCCTTATTGGTGAGATTGAGCAATTGCTCGCGTATGCCACAGTGATAGTAATTGTAGCGCTCGACAAAGTCTTTCCATGCCTCTATCTCCATGCGGTAGTCGGTGAGTCCAAAGGCAAACCGTAGCACAAAGAAACTTTTCCTTTGATCGAATATTCCCCAGTTTGCAAGCACATCCTCACCGGAGATTCGGTCGTGGATTCGTATTCCGGTATGACCGTAGAGAGCGTAGATCAGCTGGTGCGGCTCGCATGTGATGAGGCTGATGTCTACCGAATCAAGTCGGTTGTCATCAAGGATTGTCGGTGATGTATCTGGCATACCCTGTGCCGTCGCTTTGAAAGCGATGAAAAACAGAGATATTATAAAGAATGCTTTAAACCGGCTGGGTGTTATATTGGGCATGTTTATTGATTCGCATATTTTCTGCAAAGATAAGAAAAAAACATGAGTACTCAAAATAAATATTAGGAAATATATACGTGCGCGTAAGGAAATGGCTTCAGATCGAACGACTGTCCGTTATGTCTTGTCATGTATTACTGATTTTATAATATGTAAAATAATATCACATAAAAACTGCAGTTTTAAAAATTGGATTCTGTGAAAACAAAAGGGGTGAAATTAATGCGTTATGAATGATTTCTGCGGTTTTATTTTCTGAAACCTATGTAATGAGGATGTAGAACCTATGGAATTAGACGATGAAAGCGTAGCTTTTAGCTGTTTATTAAGATGTAATAAGTTGATAAAAAGGTGATTTCTATAGTGTTTTTGAATTGAAAATGTAGGTTTTGAGTTCTGATTTTTACTCGCAGAAAAATAACTTCTTGATAATCAGGATGTTTGCTTAAATGCGTGAGGTTCGCGTATTTGGAGCAGAGTTTTGTTGTGGCTGTAAATATGTGAGTATTAAAGCAATTTGTTCTTATAATTGTAATAATAAATCATTATTTATCATGTTTATTTTCGTAACGCTTTGTATGAATTGTAATAGCATGGAGAATGGAATTTCGTATTAAAAAACCTTATAAATATAACATGTGACTTTTGAAATTAAAAAGAAATACTTACCTTTGCACTTTATATGAACGGAATGCGTGTGTATGCGTCTTGTTTCATGGCAAACGACCATTCATTGCGCTCCATAGTTATTGACAAAGATAAATAGTTAAATCAATATAATGAAGAAAATACTTCTTGCTGTCTCTACAGTGATTCTCTCGTTAGGTGTGGAAGCTCAGAATTCCACCAATTCACCTTATTCAAGGTATGGTTACGGTCAATTGGCTGGTCGCTCGAATGGTGCAACAAAGGCAATGAACGGACTAAGTAAAGGTTGGCGTGAAGGTAATCAGGTGAATTTCGCAAACCCGGCTTCTTATTCCGGCATCGATTCTCTGACATTCCTCTTTGATGCAGGTGTGTCGGGGCAGATAACGAGTTTCCAGGAAGGAAATCGTAAGTTGAATGCAAAAAATGGTGGCTTCGACTATTTCATGGGTGCCTTCCGTCTCATGAAACATGTGGGAATAGCATTTGGTGCAGTGCCTTACAGCAATATAGGATACGACTATAAGAAAGTGATTAACATAGGTAATGTTCCATCAACCGGCAATTCTGCAACAACCAGTACGGAGGAATACTCAGGAAAAGGTGGCTTGCAGCAGGCTTTCATAGGTATTGGCGTCGAACCGTTGAGATTGAAGAACACAAGTCTTTCGCTTGGTGTTAACGCGTCTTATTTCTGGGGCGATTACACAAAAGGTATAATTAATACTTTTAATAAGAAATCGGTCACAACAACATCGCGACTGTATGAATATGATACTAAGGCGTTTACATTCGATTTCGGTGCACAGCTACAGCAGAAGTTCGGTAAATACGACAAACTCACTCTTGGTGCTACATTTGCCATGAAGCAGAAATTGAGTGGCGACCCGAAGTTTCTCGCCATATCAAGAAATACTCAGACAGGCGTTGCTGACACTACTTTAGTTGTAGCAAACGGCAGTCACTCGTTGCCGATGACTATCGGTGCAGGTCTTGTGTGGAATCATGCTGACCGCATAAAGGTAGGTTTCGATTACGAACTGCAGAAGTGGTCAGATATAGAATACCCTGTCTATGCTGTAGTGAATAATAAGGCGCAGTATCAGATGACAAAAGGATTGTTCACTGATCGTACTAAATACACTTTCGGAGGTGAATACTGTCATAATAGGAATGCACGCTCCTGGGCAAGCAGAGTGCGCTATCGTGCAGGCGTGTCTTACGCTTCACCTTATTTAAAAATTAACGGTAATGAAGGTCCGAAAGAAATAAGTGCATCTTTCGGTGTGGGGCTTCCTATCACCAACGGATATAACAACCGCTCATATCTGAACGTATCGGCACAGTGGATTCAACAGAATGCCAAGGGGCTGATAAAGGAAAACACGTTCTGCATCAATATAGGTCTAACATTCAACGAACGTTGGTTCGCAAAATGGCAGGTTGATTAAAATAGTATCTGATACAGTGAAGAAAGCGTATCGTTCGCCAGTAGTCGTTATAATGCTTTTGTTCTATATAATGATGGCATGCACGGAGCAGAAGGAACACCTCGCTCCTGCCATTCACGATGAGGACTCGGCTGCGCTGATGACAACTTATGGTATTAATATGTTGATTTCCGACTCCGGCGTAATTAAATACAGAATTGTCACAGAACGGAGTGTCACAAACCAGAATGTCAACCCAAAGCGTACAATTTTTGATAAGGGCATTCTGCTTACGCAGTTCGACGAACATCTACATGTGCAGGCTTACATACAGGCAGATACGGCATATAAATATGATGAACAACGTCTGCTTGAGCTCCGGGGGCGTGTGCGCATACTTTCAAAAGACGGTGTGAAATTCCGTGGAGAGGAACTGTTCTGGGATCAGGACAAGCACGAGTATTACTCGAACATGTATTCATACTTCGAAACACCGGAACGCACTCTCGAAGGACACTATTTCCGCAGCGACGAGAGCATGCGTAAATATTATGTCTCAAATACACGCGGCTCATTCATGCATGGCGATATGGTGGGCGAGGACACTGTCTCCTCAAAACCAGATACGGTGAAGGCAGCCATACGCCAGCCAGCCATTCCACGAGCGCGTCAGTAGGAAGGACTAATACCTTGAACTTGATAAATAAAAAATAAAGTTTTGGATATACATCTTGTAATATACATTCTCATTACTATGGCATTCTCCGGATTCTTTTCAGGAATGGAGATAGCCTTTGTGTCGAGTAACAGAATGCTGGCTGAAATGGACCGCGAGAAACATGGTTTCACCCAGCGCATAATGGATGTGTTCTATCATCATCCCAATGGTTTTGTGTCGACAATGCTTGTAGGGAATAATATTGCTCTTGTCATATATGGTATCCTAATTGCACGACTGTTCGATAATACAATCTTTCAAGGACTTGATGCAAGCATAACTGTACCTGCAGATACTATTCTGTCGACTGTCATAGTACTCTTTACGGGTGAGTTCTTGCCAAAAACGCTCTTCAAACGCAGCCCGAACAGATGGCTTTCATTGTTTGCTATGCCCGCGTATGTGATATACATATTATTGTGGCCGATAAGCAAATTCACAACTCTTCTGTCGCGATTGATGCTCCGTATGACGGGAATAAAGATAGAAAAGGTCAATATGGATGAAGGTTTTACTAAGGTAGACCTCGACTATCTTGTGCAGTCAAGTATTGACAATGCAGGAAGTGATGAGGAAATAGAACAGGAAGTAGAACTTTTTCAGAATGCACTTGACTTCACTGATACGAAAGTGCGCGATTGTATGATACCTCGTACTGAGGTTGACGCTGTCGATATAAAGACGTGCTCACTCGAAGAACTGAAGAATAAGTTTATTGAAAGTGGGCACTCGAAAATTATAGTTTATGAGGATGATATAGACCATGTGATAGGTTATATCCATTCGTCAGAGATGTTCAGCGACCCGGAACACTGGCATGAACATATCAATACCGTGCCTTTTGTGCCAGAGACAATGGCTGCACGGAAACTGATGAAGATTCTCATGCAGCAGAAAAAGAGCATCGGTATCGTTGTCGATGAGTTCGGTGGAACAGGAGGCATAGTGGCGCTGGAGGACCTCGTAGAGGAAATATTCGGCGAGATAGAAGACGAGCACGACTCGTCAAATCTTATTGCTGAGCAGATAGCGCCTGATGAATATACTCTTTCTGCACGTTTGGAGATTGACAACGTGAACGAAATGTTTGATACGGAATTGCCTGAAAGTGATGATTATATGACTATCGGCGGACTTATCCTACACTATTATCAGAGTTTCCCTAAACTCAATGAAATTGTCAAGGTTGGACAGTTCGAGTTCAAGATATTGAAGAAGACAAATACAAAAATAGAACTTGTTAGTTTAAAAGTCAATCGAAAAGACTAATTTTTCTATGTAAAATTATGTGGTTTGGTTCTTTTTTTGTAAATTTGTACGCCTTTCGAGCACTAACCCCGCAGGAAATACGTTTCGCGAGCGAGGGGTTATTGTGTGCCTCGTAGTAAAAGTGAAAATAACAAACAATAAAAATAATAACAAAAATGGCCGTATTAGGAAAAATTAGAAGCAAAGGAGTGATCTTGATCAGTGTCATCGGATTAGGACTTTTCGCATTCATCGCAGAGGAAATGTTCCGTTCATGCGAGTCAACTCGTAACGATCAGCATCAGCAGGTCGGTGAAGTGCTTGGTGAGAAAATCAGTGTTCAGGACTTTAAAGAACTCGTTGACGAGTATCAGGAAGTTATGAAGATGCAGCGAGGACAGGACAACCTCACTGAGGATCAGCTCAATCAAGTGAAGGACATGGTATGGAATACCTATGTTCAGACAAGAATCATTGAAACAGAAGCTGAGAAACTGGGGCTTACTGTGACAGATGAGGAAATGCAGAATGTACTCACAGCAGGTACAAACCCACTTCTTGCACAGACTCCGTTCGTTAATCAGCAGACTGGTCGCTTTGAGGTTAACCAGCTGAAGAAGTTCCTTGCTGAGTATAAGACACAGCAGCAGGCTAATCCACAGCTTGCTCAGCAATATCAGTCAATATATAAATACTGGACTTTCATCGAGAAGACTTTGCGTCAGCAGCTTCTCTCACAGAAGTATCAGAGCCTCTTGGCTCATGCGTTCCTATCAAATCCTATAGAGGCAAAGGCTTCTTTCAAGGAAGAGACAGAGGAGAGCAATATTCAGCTTGCCGCTTTCCCTTACTCATCAATTGCTGATGACAAGGTAACGGTAGAGGAGTCTGATATTAAGAAGAAGTATGATGAGATGAAGGAAAGATTCCGTCAGTATACTGAAAGTCGCGACGTTAAGTTTGTAAGCGTAGTCGTTGATGCTTCGCCGGCAGACCGCGTTGAACTTCAGAAGACTTTCCAATCATACAAGGAAATGCTCGCTACATCAGCTGACCCTGCAGAGGCTGTACGTAAGAGTACTTCACTCGTGCCATTCCTTGGCGTTCCTATGACAAAATATGCTTTCCCTACAGATATTCAGGCAAAGCTCGATTCTATCCCTGTCGGTGGCGTTTCTGCTGTATTCGAGACAAAGGGTGATAACACTCTCAATGTGTTTAAACTTGTTTCAAAGCAGATGCTTCCAGATTCTGTTCAGTATCGTCAGATTCAGGTTGTTGCAGAAACTGTAGAGGCTGCCAAAACAAAGGCAGACTCAATATATAATGCACTGAAGGGCGGAGCTGACTTTGAGGTTCTCGCAAAGAACTATGGTCAGACAGGCGAAAAGACTTGGTTGACAACAGCACAGTATGAGAATGCTCCTTCTATGGATCAGGATACAAAGAACTATATCTACAGCTTGAACACAATGTCTGCTGGCGAATTGAAGAATATTGCTCTCGGTCAGGGTAATGTAATCGTTCAAGTCGTTGACCGCAAGGCAAATGTTGAGAAGTATGTTGCTGCTATTGTGAAGAAGACAATAGAGTTCTCTCGTGACACTTACTCTGCAGCTTACAATAAGTTCTCTTCATTCGTCAGCGCAAACCAGACAGCTGATGATATCGTAAAGAATGCACAGAAGGCAGGTTACACCGTTCAGGAGCGTAATGATATTACAACTGCTGCTCATAATCTCGCAAATATCCGTTCCACTAGTGAAGCTCTCAAGTGGGTGTTTGACGCTAAGGAGTCTGCGGTTTCTCCAATGTATGAGTGTGGTGACAACAATACTCTGCTCGTTGTAACTCTTGATAAGATTCACCCTATGGGCTATCGTGACCTCTCAGACACACAGGTTCGTGACATGGTCAAGGCAGAAGTACTTAAGGAAAAGAAGGCTGAACAGATTTTGGCTAATGCACAGGGCGTGAAGAGCATTAAGGAGGCTCAGGCAAAGGGTGCTAAAGTTGCTGATGTAAACCAGATTACATTCTCTTCACCGGTATTTGTGTCTGTTACAGCTTCACCGGAGCCTGGTCTTGCCGGCGCCGTTGTTAAGACAGCTAAGGGAAAATTCTCTGCTAAGCCGGTTGTCGGCGAAGGTGGTGTTTACGTGTTCCAGGTGACTTCACGTCAAAACCGTGCCGGTAAGTTTGATGATAAAGCACAGGAGGCTAAGCTACGTCAGAAGATGATGCAGTCTACAGGCAACTTCATGTATGAGCTTTATGTTAATGCAAAGGTTGTTGACAACCGTTACCTCTTCTTCTAATTCGATAAAAACAATAATTCAAAATATAAGCGCCGGCTCTTCGTGAGTCGGCGCTTATATTAGTATATCATGAACGAGTAGACTGCTTCTTGTAAATAAAAACATTAAGAATGCTTTCCTCGAGTACATATTATTACGCGAGTTCTGGATAAGAAAGACCTTGTAAAAGTTACAGAAATTTTATTCGGGACATGATAAAGCACGCCCCTTCGGCTGGCTCGTGCCAGTTGTTTTATGCAATGCTTATCTCGAACTGAGGTATATTATTATAATGTGACAGAATGCTTATGCTTTAGCGATGGTGTTGTTGCAGACGATGATTTGTTCCTCGTCTATGAGAAGTTTCAATGCGGTATCCATCTGCAAACGTGGTAGCAATATGCTGTTAAGCTCTGTAAAATGATGCGGCTTTCGGTCTGCAACAAGTTTTAGTATGGCATTCTGAGCTATAGCTAATGCTTCTTTTGTAGGTTCTCCTGCATTGTTTCGACATACATCACAATGTCCGCAAGGCATTGTTACGGTCTCACCGAAATATCTTAATAGTAGTTCGCTGCGACAGAAAGCCTCGCTTCTTGCGTAATTGACAACAGCATTGATATTCTTTGCCATTTGCTCTTTGCGTTGCTCGTAGATGTCTTTTCTCATTATGAGCTGGTCTTTCTCCACGCGTTCACAAACAAATGTTATCAATGGTATCTTGCGTTGAGGGATATAATGCACTATGTGCCGTTTGCTTAACCCCTTAAGGATTAGGTAAACTACATTCCTGTCAAGCCCTGATGATATTGATATGGCAGATTCGTCAATATAGCAATAGTCAGTAAACAAGCCTCCCCAGATTCTCATCATAGCAGTCATGACATCTTCCTCTTTAGGTGTGAGGCTTTCCAACTCTGACAGTTCTTTACGTGCGAGCGTAATCATCAGGCGCGATTTTGTGTCAGGGTCTGTCTCATAGACTATGTATCCTGCATGATCGAGAATCTTTAATGCCGAGTCAACGAGCACAGGGAAGAATCGGTATGTATGGCAGAATTTTTCAATGTCAAACGTATATGTCTGTCCACGACCAAATCCCATAGCAATCTGATAGAAGTATGACAGGTGCTCATAGACCTCGCGTATTAATTCTTTCTCAGGATATGTCTGTCCGATGCGACGCTTTAGTTTGATCTCGTCATGGTTGTTATACAGCAGTACCGCCCATGCCTTCATACCGTCTCGTCCTGCTCGTCCCGCCTCCTGAAAGTATGCTTCAATTGAATCCGGGCAGTCGATATGAATGACAAGGCGTACATCGGACTTGTCGATGCCCATTCCGAAAGCATTTGTTGCCACCATTACTCTTACATCGTCGTTCTGCCATTGCTGTTGACGCTGGTCTTTAACAGCGTTTTCCAGACCTGCGTGGTAGTAAGTGGCGTTGATTTCATTTGCACAAAGTAGCCTTGCTATGTCTTTACTGCCCTTACGACTGCGTGTATATACTATGGCAGAGCCTTTTACAGAACTCAGTATATGGACGAGTTCGGCATTTTTGTCGCTTGTTGTCCTTACCACATACGAAAGGTTTTTCCGCTCGAAACTCATGCGAAAGACATTTTCCTTGCGGAAATCGAGCTTTTCTTGAATGTCTATTATAACATTTGGTGTAGCTGTGGCAGTAAGCGCGAGGACGGGAACTTCGGGTATTAGTTTACGTATCTCAGCAATGTTGAGGTAAGAAGGGCGAAAATCGTAACCCCATTGGCTGATGCAATGCGCTTCATCAACAGTGATAAAGCTTACTTTCATCCTTGTTACCTTGGAACGGAAAATGGGGGAGGAGAGGCGTTCAGGCGAAATATACAGGAGTTTGATGTCACCAAGAATACAGTTGTCGTAGGCAGTTATAATCTCGTTTCTGGTCATTCCCGAGTATGCAGCTGTAGCCATTATGCCGCGTTGACGCAGGCTCTGTACCTGATCTTTCATCAATGCGATTAGCGGAGTGATAACGATGCACACTCCATCCTTGGCAATGGCTGGTACTTGGAAGGTTATTGATTTTCCGCCTCCTGTAGGCATTAAACCGAGAGTGTCTTTGCCATTTCCTATGCTTTCGATGATTTCTTCCTGAATACCACGGAAATCATCATACCCCCAATATTGCTTTAGAATCTTTCTATACATCCTCTTCCGGACGAATGTCCTCAATCTGAAGTTGCATTGTACCTCGTTTGTATATATTTTCTTCTATGGTATATGCTATGCTGAAGCTACGCTTTGATTTTATATAACGAGCTGACGCACTCTGTCCGAAGGCAATGCCATTGATGACATTACTTGACTTGGAGTCTACAAGTTCCAGTTTTATATGCTCTTGTTCACGTCCAACGACCTTGCTCGTGCCGTAGTCGTATACCCCACGTGTGCAGAATATAGGTTTTGTATTGCATGGTCCGAACGGCGCAAAACGCTTCAGGTCATTATGCAGGCGTTTGTTTATGTCCTTGAAGTCTATCTCAGCATCAATATCGAGTGTTGGTTCTATCTGTGTCGGAAGTATGTTCTCCTCTACATATTTGTGGAAACGACGACAGAATTCCGGTACGTCTGTCCAACGAAGCGTCAGTCCGCATGCGTAGGTATGACCGCCAAAGTTTATAAGTAGGTCACTGCAGCTCTTGATGGCAGAGTAGACATCGAATCCAGTAACGCTGCGTGCAGAACCTGTTGCAAGTTCTCCATCACGACAAATCACTACCGTTGGACGGAAATACATTTCTGTCAGTCGGGAAGCAACGATGCCAATGACGCCTTTCTTCCAGTTCTCATCGTATATAACTATTGCTGATTGGTGCTTCTGACTCTCCAGTCGTGCCACAATCTGATTGGCTTCTTCGGTCATCTGCTTGTCAATGTCCTTACGTTGCTCATTGTATGTATCTATCTGATGAGCTTTCTGAAGAGCGTTTAGATAATCCTTTTCTACAAGAAGGTCGACACTCATCTTTCCGTTCTCCATACGCCCGGACGCATTTATTCGTGGTCCAATCTTAAAGATAATGTCTGACATTGATATTTCGCGCCCTTGTAATCCGCATACGTCGATGATTGCTTTCAGTCCTATATTTGGGTTTTGGTTTATCTGTTTCAGTCCGTGGTATGCAAGAATACGGTTCTCGTCTGTCACCGGAACGATATCGGCAGCGATACTTACAGCACAGAAGTCGAGTAGGGAGATCAGGCGAGAGAAAGGTATATTGTTATTCTTTGCGAATGCCTGCATGAGTTTGAATCCTACTCCACAGCCACATAAGTGCTTGAAAGGGTATGTGTCGTCGGGGCGTTTAGGGTTCAGTATGGCAACGGCATTAGGCATTGTATCGTCAGGAACGTGATGATCGCAGATGATAAAATCTATTCCTAAGGTCTTGGCGTAGTTAATTTCGTCGAATGCTTTTATGCCACAGTCAAGTATTATGATTAGTTTTACGTCTTGTTTGTGAGCATATTCTATACCTTTCGTGCTTAATCCATACCCCTCTTCGTATCTGTCGGGAATATAATATTCTATGTTTGAGTAGAATTGCTGCAGGAATTTATATACGAGTGCCACTGATGTGCATCCGTCTACATCGTAGTCGCCATAGACCATTATCCGCTCTTTTCGTCCCATTGCGTCATTGATTCTGTCGACGGCAACATCCATATCTTTCATCAGAAAAGGATTGATAAGGTCGGCAAGCTGTGGACGGAAGTAACGTTTGGCAGCACTTTCTGTTGTGATGCCGCGAGCTATGAGGAGTTGAGCGAGAATGGGACTCAATCCGAGTTTTTCGCCTAATTCCTTTGCAGAGAGTTGTTCCTCTGGCGATGGATGATTATTGTTCCATTTGAAATGCATAATGCCTATTTTCAGCAAAATTACTAAAAAACTTTTATATGACGAAATTTTATATCGGTAAAAGCATAAAATATGATGACTTTACCCGCCTTTAAACGGGCAAAGTCATCATTCGTTAATTATTATCTAATAGGCGTATTAGATAGCGAGTTTCTTACGTATGTTCTTTGGAATGGCGTTCTTGTTTACTAGGAAATCCATTGTCTTGCCAACGATGAAGTTTTCAGACATGTACCAAATTCCCTTGTAATTGCCGGTCATACCCCAAGAGTTCTTTACCATGTAGTATTTTCTACCTGTCTGGTCCTTCGCAATACCGAAAATCACCATGCCGTGGTCGTCGGTAAGTGTCCAGTTGTCGAACTCGTTCTGACGCTGTTCCTGTGAGGGCTTTTTCTCAACAACATTTACGCCGAGCTCCTTGGCCTTGTCTTGACGCTCAGTCTTTGACAGTCCGAGCCAGCGATCCATGTCTGTGCCTGCTGCTGTTGGAGCCGTGTCAAGGTCAGCCCAGATAGCGAGACCGCTGCGGGTGAATCCATCGCCAGACACGTCGCCGCCCCATGCAATGGTATATCCGTTCATTATTGCGTTGTCTATGATTTCTGCCATCTCCTCCATAGGTACATTCCAAGAAAGATCCTGACGCCAGTTATCCTGTACCTCAACAGGGAATGCTGTGTAAAATGGGTGGTGTGTGTAGGATGTTATTGATACGTAGTCATTGAAATCCAGACCAAGGCTTGCAGCAAACGACTTTGGAGAGAATGTCTTTCCTTCGTAAGTGAATGACTCCGGACATTCGCCGAGATATGCGTCGAGGATTCCCTGAAAACCTTTCTTCCATGTGTTGCTGATTGTCTTTGCACTGCTCTTTGCTACTGCGTCAACGTAAGGCTCAAGGACAGAAAAGAACTCTCCGAAGTTTGCCAGAGTGTCGCCATATAAAGAGCCGGGTGCCGGCATAGCATTCTCTGGGCAGATACCGTATTTTTTTATGATATGCAGAACGTCGCCGGCTGAACCACCCTGGGCGAACTGAGCATCACCGTGCATACGTACCTTCAATACAGCGCGGTCCATATAGTCCTTGTTGCATACGAACATTTCGCAGAGGTCGTAGGTTTTGCCGGTCTTCTTTAGAATTTCTGACTCGAAGAAAGAAAGGGTAGAGAAGCACCAGCACGTACCTGAACGGTTCTGGTTCTTTACAGAAGTGATAGGATTCTCTTTGATAACAGTGAACACAGGCTTGTTAGGATCGATAGAGTCTTTCTTCTCTTCCTGTGCATTTGCACTAAAAGCAACCATTGTGATCAGTGCCAATACTAATAATTTTCTCATTTGTGAATTGTGATAATTATGTTTTTGATTATTTATTATGTTCTGCCATGAATGTTTCCACCTCGTCAGGCCGATAAGGAATGCGCTTCGTTCCAAGGAAACGGCAACCGTCCTTTGTGATGAGTATATCATCCTCAATGCGTATTCCGCCAAAGTCCTTATATGTCTCAAGCATATCGTAATTCAGGAAATCCTTGTGTAGTCCCTGCTTGCGCCAATCATCGATAAGGTCAGGAATGAAGTATATACCTGGCTCATCGGTCACCACAAATCCCTCTTGCAAGCGACGTCCCATACGCAGACTGTTTGTTCCAAACTGTTCGAGGTTAGGACGCGTCTCGTCATCGAAACCGACATAAATCTGCCCGAGTGCTTCCATGTCGTGTACGTCCATGCCCATCATGTGACCAAGACCATGAGGTAAAAACATAGCGTGTGCCCCAGCCTTTACTGCGTCTTCAGTATTGCCTTTCATCAGCCCCAGGTCCTTGAGGCGGTCAGTCATCAGACGACACACGTCGAAATGTACATCTTTCCATTTAACGCCGGGCTTTGCGACATTGAGAGCGAGGTCGTGACAGTCTACAACAATCTGATAGATGTCTCTCTGGCGCTGTGTGAACTTACCGTTGACGGGCATTGTTCGTGTGTTGTCAGAACAGTAGTCGTCGAGTTCACATCCTGCATCGCAGAGCAACAAGCGTCCGCTCTCAAGCGGTACATTCTTTGGAGCACCATGCATAATCTCTCCATGCTGAGAGCATATAGTCGCAAACGAGTTGCCTTGGGCGTAAGAACGTGCTATGCCATCCACTTGTCCTGCAACATAATTCTCGAATACACCCGGACGGCAGTTCTTCATTGCCGTTGTATGCATCAGGTATCCTACATCACAGGCATTGTCTATGAGCTGAATCTCCTCGGCTGTCTTTGTAGAACGCATTGCTACAACTGCATGGATAAGCTGTAGTGATGCTGTCGCTTTTTGCTTTGAGGGGTGTATGCCGAGCAGATCCATTATCTGTATTTGTGTGTCGAAGCGGTAAGGAGGTAGGAAATGAATCGTCTGTCCTTTGGCTTTTGCCTTGTCGACAAGCGCCTTCAGCTGGTCCATCGGTGCCGTTGTCTTTATACCAGCCTGCAGAGCTAAGTCGGCAACACTGTCGACACTGCCAAACCATACTATATCTTCGATGTCAATATCATTACCAAAGAGATATTCCTTGTCATTGTCGATGTCAATGACACCTACAAGCCCATCGCGATGTTGGGCAAAGTAGTAAAGAAACGAAGCATCCTGCCTGAAAGGAGCGTAAGCATTGGCAGGACCATTAAACGGAGCCTCGTTGTTTCCGAATAGGATGATGAGACCCGAGCCGACGCGTTGTTTTAGTTCATTGCGTCGCGAAATGTAGGTTTCAGTTCTAAACATATTATTTTGGACAATTATACTATATATTTCTTGCAAAGATACAATATTTTATCGAAACCTGCATAATTTTCAAAATAAAATATACGGTATGTATTTTTGTAGGTAAATTTGTTTTCCTAAAGATAAGCCTATCGCGTTATGTTTTTCTTTAGTTGTCAGTTTATGTGTAGGTCATAAAAACATTGTATGTATGCCAGAAGTTGCAAATATATTTTGTTTTTTCGTGCTTTTGCTGTATATTTGCAAGTGATAAAAATAAAAAGTTTTTTACGCAATGCGATTAGATATTATATCCGTCCTTCCGGAGATGCTCGAGGGTTTTGTCAATGAGAGTATCCTTGCCCGTGCACAGAAGAAAGGGCTTGCAGAGATTCATCTCCATAACCTACGTGATTATACCCTCGATAAATGGCGTCGTGTCGACGACTATCCTTATGGCGGTTTTGCGGGAATGGTCATGCAGGTGGAGCCTATCGACCGCTGCATCTCGGCACTGAAAGCAGAGCGCGACTATGATGAGGTCATCTTCACCACTCCCGACGGAGAAACTTTCGATCAGCACATGGCAAACGACCTGTCGATGAGTCAGAATCTTATCATCCTCTGCGGACATTATAAAGGCATCGACCACCGTGTGCGTGAGCATCTGATAACAAAGGAAATCTCTGTCGGCGATTATGTCCTTACCGGAGGAGAACTTGCCGCGGCTATCATTGCCGATGCCGTGATAAGAATCATCCCGGGTGTTGTCGGCGATGAGCAGAGTGCTCTTTCCGATTCTTTTCAGGACGATTTGCTCTCGGCTCCTGTTTACTCGCGCCCGGCAGAATATAAGGGATGGAAAGTGCCCGATATTCTACTCTCGGGCAATGAGGCTAAGATAAAGGAGTGGGAGATGGACCAGGCTATGGAACGAACCCGTCGCTTGCGTCCCGATCTTCTGAAATAAGAAGCGGTCTAATGGCTGATTTTGTTTAAATATAGCGCAACGTTAAAAAATGATTGATATGAGAAAACAGTTTATCCTTGCCACAACCATGATGTTATGCTTTATGGCATCTTTGTTTGCACAAGATGCTAAAGAGGTATTTGTTGCAGGGCATACCACAGTCTTTGTGTCAGACCTTGCCTCCGATGCTGTAGACAGTCCGTCTTCTCAGTGGACCGTTTCTGCAGGTGGAACGTGTGTTGTTACGGAGATTGGCGACCAGAAAGCCTTGAGGATAGAAGGGGAGAAGACCCGTATCTATCCTGTTGGAGTAGGTGTGCTACCTGAATCATTCACTTTAGAGTACGAGATATGGTCGGATAAAGAATGCCCAGGCGCGCTTTCCCATAACTTTAACGTGGAGTTTACCGATGATAATAACGACCGTGTAATCATGCTTGTAGCGTTTAACCCATGTGTCGGTCCTGACCATTCGAAGTTAAACTACGAGTATATTCAACCTACAGGAGTAAAAGATGCCGGCGCTATAGATGGCAATAAGGTCAATGCTTTTATGAAGCCTTTTTCTTGGACAAAGGTTCAGGTGGCTTATAAAAACGGCGCCTTCACAACATTTATCAACGGCAAACAGATTATAAAACCTATTCAGACGGCAAAGCCACGTGTTGTCCGCCTGTGTGGAGTCGACCGCGAAGATGTTCCGTTCTTCGTTCGCAACTTCCGACTGACAAAGTAGTTCAATCGAAATTCATCACTTTATACGTTAGTTTAGTATAAGTTATTTCTCTAAAGACTTCCTTTGCGTCTATCGCAAAATGGCATGTCGCGAGTCGTAGGAGCGTGATTTATCACGTCCCACATTGATATATGGACGTGATTCATCATGTTCTACCCTTGACTATCATACATTAAACCCAAAACGGTCAATAGACCGCGGTGCCGTTTTTATCAAAGAACAAGGAGTTTTCCTACTGCTTTCGTCCGCTTGTGTGGCATCTTACCAGCCTTATTACCTTGCC
>CAJPPF010000024.1 GCA_905372445.1 uncultured Prevotella sp.
GCTCTCGGGATTCATTGTTGTGTCCCACAACTGGTCTGGGTTCATCTCACCAAGACCCTTATAACGCTGTGTATGAACAGAACTCTCATCACCTGCAGCATATTTGTCGATGAATGTCTGACGCTGCTGATCGGTATAGCAATACTCTTCAAACTTCTTGTAGCGACAAAGATAGAGCGGAGGAGTAGCGATGTAGAGGTGACCCTCTTGGATTACACGCGGCATGAAACGATAGAAGAGCGTCATAATCAGTGTGTCGATGTGCGAGCCATCGACGTCGGCATCGGTCATGATGATTATCTTGTCGTAGCGCAACTTGTCGATGTTTGCCTCTTTCGTGTCCTCGCCGTCAACGCCAAAGCGCACGCCGATAGCCTGAAGGATGATACTTACTGACTCTGACTCGAAGACCTTATGCCACTGCACCTTTTCTACATTGAGAATCTTACCACGCAACGGAAGGATTGCTTGATAATTTCTGTCGCGTCCCTGCTTAGCTGAGCCGCCTGCAGAATCTCCCTCGACGAGGAATATCTCTGTCTGCTTAGGGTCACGGCAAGAGCAGTCTGCCAGTTTGCCGGGCAGTCCGCCTCCCGACATAGGGTTCTTGCGCTGTACTTTCTCACGAGCATTGCGAGCAGCGATACGTGCCGTTGCTGCAAGGATAACTTTGTCGCAAATCTTCTTTGCCTCATTAGGATGCTCCTCAAGATAGTAGGTCAGTGCCTCACCGACAGCCTGCTGAACAGCGCCGTTCACCTCGGAGTTACCGAGCTTTGTCTTTGTCTGACCCTCAAACTGAGGCTCGGCAACCTTTACGGAGATAACGGCTGTCAGTCCCTCCTTGAAGTCCTCGCCGGAAATCTCTATCTTTGCTTTCTCTATCTGCTTTGAAATGACCGGATCATTGTCTGCATACTTCTTCAGCGTACGTTGCAGTGCGACACGGAAACCGGTAAGATGAGTACCACCTTCTATTGTATTGATGTTGTTGACATACGAGTGGATATTCTCGGTATAGTCGGTATTATACATCACTGCCGCCTCGATAGGCACGCCCTGCTTCTCTGTCTTGAGATAAATGACATCGTCGAAGAGGTGTGTGCGATGACGATCGACATAACGGACGAATTCCTTCAGACCGTCAGAAGCATGGAACACCTGCTGTTTCGGTGTCCATCCCTCAACGAGATTGCCTTCCTCGTCAACCTCCGGACGGAGGTCGGTGAGTGTAATTCTGATACCTGCGTTGAGGAATGCGAGCTCACGCATACGGCGAGCAACTATCTCGTACTTGTATGTTGTAGTGATGAATATCGTCTTATCGGGCCAGAACTGCTGACGTGTACCACGTTTATCGGTCTCGCCGACAACCTTAACATCGTAGAGCGGCTTGCCCTGAGCGTATTCCTGCTGATAGATTTTTCCATCGCGGAACACCTGTGAAAGCATATGTGAAGACAGCGCGTTCACACAGCTGACACCGACACCATGAAGACCACCTGACACTTTATATGAGCCTTTGTCGAATTTTCCGCCGGCATGAAGGACGGTCATAACAACTTCAAGGGCAGACTTGTGGAGCTTCGGATGCTCGTCGACAGGAATACCACGACCGTTGTCTTCGACAGTTATCGAGTTGTCTTCATTGATTGTCACCTCAATGTCTGTACAGAAACCAGCCATTGCCTCGTCGATAGAGTTATCAACGGTCTCATTCACGAGATGATGCAGACCCTTCTCGGCGATGTCTCCAATATACATAGCAGGGCGCTTGCGAACAGCCTCCAAACCTTCAAGGACCTGAATACTACTACCGGTATAACCGCCTTCTGTTTTCTGAATTTCTTCCATTGTATTTTTTCTTTCTTTCTATCTTATTCCGACTGCGTGGACAACACCACACATTAACTATGCAAAGGTAATAAAAAAATACGAATTACCTGCATAAAAAGGGAGAAAAAAAACGGCACTGAAAATCTTCATCCACTGGGAAATGTCATGACGTGAGCCGTAGGGGCATGATTTATTTATATCTACCGATGTATGATTTCCGTGTTTATAAATGGCATGGACTGTAGGGGCATGATTTATCACGTTCTGCCTCATGTATGTATTCCTGTTATATCGTGGGCGTGATTCATCATTTTTCGCCAGAGCAATCATGTATTAATAACACTGCTTATTTTAGAATAATTTAATCCAAACTGGCGTATAAATCGACCATTATATCTGGACTAAAAACAAAGAGCTATGGAACTCGAAAGCAAAACACCCTATATTGGTCATGCAAAACAGGGTATTTTGGTGTTGCAATATAGGGTGTTTTGGTCGACCAAAATAGGGTGTTTTCCAAACGGCTGACAATGAGACTATTACAGAGGTGCTACGGGTTGATTTTCTTTGTGCGAAGAAAGGGCTCAGCAGGGATAAGGCGAATAAGATACAGCACAAGTGTGCGAAAGCAGTAGGAATCTATTGACCGTTTTGGGATAAAAACAAATGACCGCAACACCTTTCGGTATGCGGTCAGAACAAAATCTTCGCAGCGTATATTCGCCCGTGATGTTTTGCTTAGAGACTCTTTATGTGAGCACAGAGCTTTGACTTGAGATTAGCTGCCTTGTTATCATGAATGATATTATTCTTAGCGAGCTTATCAAGCATTTTCTGCACCTTTGGATAGAGTGCTATAGCCTCCTCGCGATCTGTTGTAGCGCGGAGCTTACGCACTGCGTTACGCATTGTCTTTGCATAATACTTGTTGTGTGCAGTCTTGACTTTGTCCTGACGGATTCTCTTCAGGGAACTTTTGTGGTTTGCCATAATAATGTTCTTTTGAATTAAGTTGATGAATAAGCCTGTGGGTCTTGCGTATTTCTACTGCCCTGGGCGGATTTAATAAAAACCCTCTGCCACCGTTTGCAACTATTATCACATCACTGTGAGATGACAGATTTGGTAGTCGGTACGGGACTCGAACCCGTGTGGCAAGAATGAAAATCTTGAATCCTAACCTCTAGATGAACCGACCATACGGTGATTTTGCGGGTGCAAAGGTACGACTTTTTCCGTTAACCCACAAATTTTTCATTGTTTTTTTTATCATAACAGATTGTTTTTTCGTAATTTTGCAGTCTGAAAGATAGGTCACCGGACGATAAATATGCTTACAAAAACAAAAGCCATTGTTCTTCGCTCAATAAAATATGGCGACAGGAAAATGTTTGTCGACATGTATAGCCGCGAATACGGAATGATTACATTCGCGTGCTCCACTGTCAGTCGTGGTAAGTCTACTGGCAAGGCGAACTATTTTCAGCCACTCAATATCGTCGAGGTGGAATTTGACATGAAGCCGCGCACAGAGATTCATACCATTAAGGATATCCGCATAGACCAACCTTCACGGAGCATACCGTTTGACCCTTACAAACTCTCTATCTCGATTTTCCTTGCCGAGTTTCTGCGCTATGCCCTCGCCGGCGAGCAGAAAAGCCACGCTCTGTTCGACTATACGGAGAACAGCATCATGTGGCTCGATAATACACAGAAGGAGTTTGCTAATTTCCATCTGATATTTATGGTAAAGTTGTCGCAGTTCATCGGTTTCGCACCCGACATGAACGACTTCTATCCCGGCAGCTGGTTTGATATGCAGGAAGGAAACTTCTCGTCGCTGATACCGAAGCACCGCCAGGTTGTGCAGCCGGCTGACGCCACCATAATACCTATTCTCTCGCGACTAAATTTCGCGTCGATGCATCTGCTGAAACTCTCAAGAAACGAGCGTAACCAGTGTACCGAGGGCATATTGAAATTCTACCGGCTTCATCTGCCAGACTTCCCTGAACTGAAATCGTTCAGTATCATGAAAGAACTTTTCGCCTGACCGCTCCCGAATCGTATTACAATGACCGATTTGCTCTGACCTGCATAACTGTAGAACATCTTATATCTTAGAGAAAGAAATAGGTTCTATACCGGTATACGATATCATGCAAAACGTGGAAAGCATAGCTGTGAGCGACAGGAAAAAACCTTCGTTAACGTCAGCTTGGAATAAATGCTTCTAAAATTAGCAGTATTTTAATACTTGATTGCCAAGACGGAAAGTAACAAATAGTTCGCACAATGGACTCAGTGCAGAGGCGGAGCGTGATAAACCCGAATCGGTCATTAGACCGCATTTGCTTAGATTTGTTATTACCGGCATGCTTCCTGCCAGCTTTAGTCCGCTCGCCGGCATCTGCGCTGCCATTTCATCTCGCCGTAGCCCGCTACGCCTTCGATGAAACGTCTGCACATATGCTCAACAATCGAACAAAATCAGTCAAGGACTCTAATGACCAATTCGGGATAAATCACACCCCTACGCCTGCCGGCATCAGTTTTTACCAGACACCAATATTTAGAGAATACTTATTCAGAATTGGCGTTCGTCACACGACAAAAGAATCACAGTGAAAATCCAGCACAATAAAAATAAGGCCCCAAAAGCGATGCTTTTAGAGCCTCATCTAATAGATTTTAGAATTACGTTTCAGCGATATGGGTGTTTACTACGAACAATAGGACATCACAAGTTAGCCTAAGAGCTTCTTTACGATGGATGAAATAGTGCCTCCATCGGCTCTTCCTGCAAGTTGCTTTGATGCCATTCCCATCACCTTGCCCATGTCTTTCATACTTGTAGCGCCGACCTTGTCGATGATATCCCTGACAGCGGTTTCTATCTCTTCAGCCGACAGTGGCTTTGGTAGGTATTCTTCCATTACAGCCACCTGGGCAAGATCTTCGTCGGCAAGGTCCTGACGTCCGTTCTGAATGAACGTTTGGGCGGCTTCCTTACCTTGTTTTGCCAGTTTTTGTATAATCTTCAAGGCATCGGCATCCTCAAGCGTATCGTTTGCGCCGGGAGCGGTCTTTGCCTCAAGAAAAACTTTCTTTATGTTGCGCAATGTATCGAGGCGCACCTTGTCACGTGCCTTCATTGCGGCTTTTATATCTTCTGAAATCTGATCGAACAACATTATCGTATATATATAAATAAGGTGTAGATATTGTATTTTCTTTTCCAGCAGCAACTACGCGAAACTGATTATGCCTTGAGCAGTGTCATTATCCTTTGTCTCCGTCTCCTCCGCCTTCAGTCCATTGGCAGCAGTGCGTATGTCCTCGAGGGTCTTACGTGTGCGTTTGTAGGTAGGGGTGCTCTCTACGGCATATATCACATCCTCGTTGTCAAGGTCTTCGGAACGGAAGAGGAAGATATGCGGACGGCGCTTGTAATGGTTGTTGTTGGCATCGTTCTTATAGTAATGCTCACGACGATTGCGTCGTTCAGCCTCTTTCTCCTCAAGTTCTGCCATGCGGTTGGCTTCTTCCTGCGTGTATTTCTTGCCAAGGTGTACGTTCATGCCGTCGACATCCTCAAGACCGAAACCAGTGGCAAGGATTGTCACCTTAACCTTTTTGCCCAGTTCAGGGTCAGTCCCGACACCCCACTTTATCTCGAAATCGCTCGAGAAACGTGCCATGAAGTCGTTGATATCATTCATCTCCTCCATCATCAGACCGGAGTTATCGTTCTTTTCATCGCAGAAATTGATGCTAAGAAGTATCTTCCGTGAGTTGAATATATCGTTATCGTTGAGTAGCGGAGAGTCGAGAGCATCCTCTATAGCCTTCTTCACGCGACTCTCGCCCTCGCCATAACCTGTGCTCATGATTGCCACGCCACCATCCTTGAGAACGGTTTTCACATCATTGAAGTCGAGGTTGATAAGACCGTGGTTGGTGATTATCTCGGCGATGCTCTTTGCTGCCACGCTCAATGTGTCGTCAGCCTTTGAGAAAGCATCGAGCAACGACAGCTCCGGATAAATCTCACGCAGACGCTCGTTGTTGATTACCAGCAACGCATCGACGTGCTTCGACATCTCTTCAACTCCATCAAGCGCTTGGTCAATCTTGCGATCGCCCTCGAAACGGAATGGTATAGTGACGATACCGACGGTAAGGATGTCAAGCTCCTTGCTGACGCGGGCAATGACAGGAGCAGCACCAGTGCCCGTACCACCACCCATTCCGGCAGTGATAAACGCCATCTTCGTTCCGTCATTGAGCATGCGACGCACGTCTTCAATGCTCTCTTCTGCTGCATTGCGAGCCTTCTCCGGTTTATTACCGGCACCGAGACCTTCCTTTCCCAGTTGCAGATGAACAGGTACGGGAGAATCGTTGAGAGCCTGATTATCAGTGTTGCACAGCACGAATGACACATCGTGTATGCCTTCACGATACATGTGGTTGACGGCATTACCGCCACCGCCACCTACGCCGATGACCTTGATTATGTTGTTTCCCTGCTCAGGCAAGCCAAAGTCAAGTATTGAATTGATTTTATCTGCCATAATTCTGATAGTCTTTTTCAGTCGTTTTCAATTGTAATTATTCGTCGTCGCCTTCGGTGAAAGCTGCCTTAAAGAACCCTTTAAGACCTTTCACTGTCTTATTTAAGAAACTGTTTTCACGTTTCTGCCGTAGCTCCTCTTCACGCAAAGCCTCTTCCTCTGCACGTTGTTTCTCTTCCTCCTCCAGCTTTCTCCTACGCTCTTCTTCCTCTGCCTCACGCTTGTCAGCCTCTGTGAGCACTATGCCCTTGCCGAACGTATCGTTCGGTAGTCGGCTGCCACGTGACATATCGGCAGGATTATCCATAGTATCATTGCCGGGAGAATTAAACAGGTCGATGTTGATATCATCGCCGGCACAGTTCATGTCGCCCTTTGCCAACAGACCAAGAATGGTGTTCATGCGGCAGTCTTGTGCTATTATCTCCGGTTGTGTCGCATCTATGGTCTGATTGACAGACTTTGCAATGCGTATCTTCTCGAAGCGTGTGTGGTTACGGAATGCACGCTCGATATTCTTCATATTGGCGCCGCCACCGGTGAGGATGATACCGCCAAGGAGTTTGTCGGCATACTCTGTAGGCACCTGAAACCATACATTCTCAACGATTTCCTCTAATCTTCCTTCCACAATCTCTATGAACTTGCGACTCTCTACCTGGCGCTCCTGATCGATAGGCAGCATCAATGAGTTGTCGATGTCGCCATTCTCTGTGAAGGCACTGCCATATTTCAGTTTCATATTCTCCGCATCGCGATCTTCCATCTGCAGGGTAGCGATATCGCGGGTGATGTTTGCTCCTCCGAGAGGTATCACTGCGAGGTGGCGAAGGACATTCTTATAATATACGGAAACGGTGGTCGTATCTGCACCGAGGTCGACGAGCAGACATCCTGCGCGACGCTCTGCTTCGGCAAGCACGCTGTCGGCAAGTGCCAGAGGGGCGAGATACATCTCGGCAATGGAGATGTTAGCCTGCTCGAAACATTTGTTGAGATTGCGATAGAACGTCTTACGCCACAAGATATTCAGGAAGTTGCCTTCAAGGCGAGAGCTCTGTATTCCCACTGGGTCTATCTGGAATTGAGAATCGACCTTATACTCCAATGTTATGGCATCGAGAATTTCCTGGTCAGGATAGTTCATGGCGCGGTTGGCATCCATCAGTTCGTTGACCATCTTCTGGTCAACGACAGCCTCAGCCGGCAGGTCTTTAACGATCACATTCTTCACACCGAGAATGCTCTGTCCGCCGACACCGACATACACCTGCTGTATTTTAGTGTGCAACAACGTTTCAAGACGTTTCTTGATATTGATAAGCGCAAGCATCGTCTTGTCGATGTTGTAAATAACGCCCCGGCGGATATAGGACGACGATTCCTCCTGAACGACTGCCAGAACGGTGATGCTGCCATCGAGGTTCTTCTTTCCCGCGATACCAGTAACCTTTGAGGATCCGAGTTCAATAGCTACAATGAATTCTTTTGCCATAGCCATATATATCTTATGTTGTTTATTTCCTTATATTGTTCTTATTCGTTATCAACCCTCTTGCAGATAATCTGGTTGTCGAACTCCAGACTTATCTCGCTATACATGTTCCATCCTGCCTGACTCAGTCCGTAGCGATAGAAACTTTCGAGGCGCTTCATCTTTGTGTCAATGAAAGTGTTTATGATTGTCTCACGCTCCTGCCGAATGTTGCTCTCGGGTATTCTGCCAAGATATATCACATGGTTTCCTACTCGAGGAATGAGCTCCACACCGAGTTCTTTGGTAATATGTATCTGTTCGAACATATTACGGTAGAGGTCATCGGACATCAGCATACGCGCAAGTGGCGACACGTAGCGCACAGCATACGCACGACTTATGTAGCCGGTAGCTATGATGAGGTCGGATGTATAGTCGGAGTTCGGCATTATACAGTCCTGATCGTCGATATAGAAATCGTCGTTGTTGACAGCCTTTATCCTGACAACAGGCAGGCGCTGGGTGATGTCTACCGTCACAGTGCCGTCCTCTGTCTTGTAACACTCTGCGGTATTGACGAAAGGAGTCCTCTCCAATGTCTCTTCCATCTTACGACAGCTGACATCGGCAAGGGCGCGCCCTTTCGGGTATAGCCCCGCTTTCTCAAGCCGTGCCTTCACCTCGTTGCTGTTGATGAAGCCGTGGGTGGTAGCATCGGAGATTATAATATTCACATCTTTACATACGCGGAGGTGCTCCTCAGGCTTGTTGAATGCCGAGAAAGCAACCACAATGTATGCGGCAAGCAGGATGTCCATAAGAATAAGACCTACTTTCTTGAGGCGATGTGACATTATTACTTCTTTTCCTTTATGATGTCTGCAATCTGTGGAACTAAATTATCCAAGTCGCCGGCTCCCAGCACTACAAGCACATCAAAGTCGCGGCTTTTCACCATGTCGAGCAATTCGTCCTTTCTGACCATGCTCTTTTTTACTCCCTCTGCGAGGTTATCGTATATCAACTGACTTGTAACGCCCGGTATCGGCTCCTCTCGTGCGGGATAGATATCGCAGAGAATAACCTCGTCGAGCATGCTCAGTGCTTCTGCAAAATCCTTGTAGAAATCGCGGGTACGGGTATAGAGATGCGGCTGAAACAGCGCGGTGATCTTTCTCCCTGCATAGAGATCCTTCAGGCTCTTGGCGCTCTGGTATATCTCTTTAGGGTGATGTGCATAGTCGGAGAGTAGCACATGACGGTCGTCCCTTATCTTGAAATCAAAGCGTCGTTCCACGCCGTGGTATGTCTTTATGCCGTATCTGAGTTCTTCGCCATTGCATCCGTTCAGCTGCGCCATAGCCATTGCGGCAATACTGTTGTCGATGTTGATAGGCACAGGCTGTCCCATCTCAACATCATATACATTTTCTATAGGTGAGATGAAATCGAATGTTATCTCGCCGTCAGCGATTCTGATGTTCTCGGCGTGGAAATCTCCTTCGTCACGGCTGTATTCATACACACGCACTCCTTCCTGCACATCTGCCTTCATCTCCAGATTCTTATGAATGATAAGCGCTCCGCCTTTCTGAATAAGTGTTGTATAATAACGGAAACTCTCAAGGTATGCCTCTTTCGTACTATAGATATCGAGATGGTCGGGGTCGGTACTTGTGATTACACTCATCCACGGGCTGAGCCAATGGAATGAGCGGTCGAACTCGTCGGCTTCGATAACAACGTAATCGCTCTCATCGGAGAGGATGTAGTTTGTGCCGTAGTTTTTTGAGATACCGCCAAGGAAAGCGTTACATTCCAAATGGCTCTGGTGCATGATATGCGCACATATTGTCGACGTGCTGGTCTTTCCATGTGTACCAGCCACGCACAGTCCTTTGTGAGAACGGGTCAGAGCACCGAGCACCTGCGCCCTTTTCTGTATCTCGAAACCACCCTCACGGAAAAACTGCAGTTCCTTATGAGTGGACGAAATGGCAGGAGTGTAAACCACAAGACATGAGTTTGGGTTCTTACAGGCATGAGGAATATCATCCACATTCTCCTCATAATGGATAAGCATACCCTCCTGCTCAAGACGCAGAGTGAGGTCGGAAGGGGTTTTGTCGTAGCCAGCCACGACCATACCTTTACTGATGAAGTAGCGGGCAATGGCACTCATACCTATACCACCTGCACCTACAAAATACACTGCTTTTATATCCTTAATTTCCATTACTTTCTTTCTCTGCTAATTTCAGCACTTCGTCTGCAATGACATCGGCAGAATCCTTGAATGCCATCTCGTGGGCGTTGCTGCCGATAATTTTCAGTTTCTCCTTATCGGCAACAGTCTCTATTACCAGGGGGAGCAAATCTTTTTCTGCATCAGCATCGCGTACAAGCAATGCCGCCTTACGATTCACGAGCGCCATAGCATTATGTGTCTGATGATCTTCTGCCACATTAGGTGAAGGGACGAGTATCGAAGGCTTACCAAGAAGGCAAAGCTCACTGATAGAACTTGCTCCTGCTCTTGATATAACAAGGTCGGCGGCAGCATAAGCCTCATCCATCTTACTGATGAAGTCGGTGACGAAAAGATTGTCAGGCTTAGCGCTCTTGCTCAGTCTTTCATGAATACTCTTTCTGTAATATCCGCCTGTCTGCCAGATGAACTGCACCGGTGCAGCGGCAATCGTATCAAGATTCTGCAGAACACTTTCATTCAGTGTCCGTGCTCCGAGGCTTCCGCCTATAATCAGGACTATCGGCTTGTCGATGTTCATGCCGAACGTAGCGGCACAGTCAGCCTTTTTCAGTTCAGGATTGAGCAATCCCTGACGGACAGGATTGCCCGTCAGCATAATCCGTTCAGCAGGAAAGAAGCGTTCCATACCTTCATAAGCGACGCATATCTTTTCGGCTTTCTTTGCCAGCGACTTGTTTGTCACACCGGCATAAGAGTTCTGTTCCTGAATCAAACAAGGGACGCCGAGTGAATAAGCTGCATTGAGTGTCGGAGCGGAAGCATAGCCGCCTACGCCGACAGCGACCTGCGGATTGAAGTCGCGTATCACCTGTTTCACCTTGTTCCTGCTCTTGAAGAAATCAATCATTACACCGATGTTCTTCAGACTATACAGCGGACGCACAAGTCCGCGTACCGGCAGTCCCACGATTTCATATCCGGCAGCAAGGACACGCTGCATTTCCATACGACCTTCTGCTCCGACAAAGAGTATCTCTGCATCAGGACGTTTTGCTTTTATAGAATTTGCAATAGAGACAGCAGGGAAGATATGTCCTCCCGTTCCACCTCCACTTATGATGATTCTCAATTGCTTATTCATGTACATTCATTTTATAACGCAAAAGTAAAAAAAAAAAACGACATCTCATTAGTTTTCTCTTACTTTTTACTATAAGCCATTGATTTTTATCCCAAAGGTTTTGATTATGGATAACTATTATCAGTTTGCTGTTTGCCTTTTCTTTGCCGAACGACTTATACTCAGTATTACTCCGATATATATACAATTGATTATCGTCGACGTTCCTCCTTTACTGATAAGCGGTAGCGGCTGACCGGTGACAGGAGCAAGTCCTACTGCAACGCACATATTGAAGAGTGCCTGAGTGACAAGCATCAGTGCTATGCCCATAGCCAGAAACGCGGGAAAGTTGTTCTCACAGCGCGTGGCTATTCTGCCGGCACGGAATAGCAGGACAACATAAAGGAATGCCACGAAGAATGCGCCGACGACACCAAGTTCTTCGATTATTATGGCATAGATAAAATCAGAGAATGCCTGCGAGAGGAAGTCTCTCTCCACTGAGTTTCCCGGTCCGCGTCCGACAACGCCCGATGAAGCAATGGCGATATTAGAGTGCGCAACCTGTGCGTCGCGGTCAAGATCTACATCCTCAGGAGGTATAGGTTTACGGTCAACGAACTTTATTATACGCATCTTCCACGTGTCAAGTCTATGCAACACACCGTCATTTTTCTTCTTCGCCGCCGTGGCGTCTTCCATTGTCACGGTCCTTATGTTATCAGCCACATCATACCGACTGTCAGTCTGTGCTGCTATCTCCTGATCTGTCGGCGCCTTTGGTTCCTCTGCCTTACCGACCAACAGAATCAATGCCACGACAAAGGTTATCAATATGACTACCAATCCCATAAGACCTCCCAACTGTTTTATCGGGACACGCCCTACGAACATCATCATAAAGATGGTTATAGATATAAGCATCGCGGTGGACAAGTTCTCGACAGCAATAAGCATTATCATCGGCATACATGCCATACCGATCCACCAGAAAGCATGTCTGTCGGCACCCTGCGGTGTCTGCGTGCCACTGAGAATCTGCGCCGTGACAAGCACCATCGTACCCTTGGCAATCTCCGAAGGCTGAAACTGTATTCCAATAAAGTTCACCCATCGCGAAGCATCATTAGTGGCTGTGCCGGCAAAAAGAACCCACAGAAGGAATATATACGACAGGATAATAAGAAAGGGTGTGAGAACCTTGAAGTACTTACATTTGATATTCAGCGTTATGACCGTAAAAAAGAGTCCCGCAACGAGTATGGCACTATGTTTTATAACAGGCTCCCAATAGGTTCCGCTCTTATATGTAAGCGACGAGGAAGAAGAGAATACTTCCACCACACTGATGACACAAAGGAAGAAGAACACCATCCATACCACCTTGTCGCCCTTAAAAATATTTCCTAACGTATTATTCATCGTTTCTTCCTGAATCCTTTTTCCGTTTAGCTATTCATCACCTGTTCCTTGAACTGCTCACCACGGTCTTCCATGTTCTTGAAGAGGTCGAAACTGGCACAGCAGGGACTGAGCAATACCACATCACCTTCTTTTGCCATGTTCCTGCATGCCTCGACACAATCTTTCATGGAATGTGTATCGGCAACAGCTACTCCAAGGTCATCAAAGTTCTCATGGAGCTTCTTATTATCGGCTCCGAGATATACCACTCCACGACATTTCTCCTTCACGAGCGGTATTATCCGGCTGTAGTCATTGCCCTTATCCTTACCGCCAATGACAAGAACTGTCGGGCATGTCATAGCATCCAATGCCACGTAGCACGCATCTACATTCGTTGCCTTTGAGTCGTTTATATATCTCACGCCTGCTTTGTCAGCCACAAACTCCAGTCGATGTTCCACGCCGGGAAAGGTCTTCAGACATTCCCGTATCACATTCTCGTCCACTCCGGCGGCTTTCGCGGCATAATAAGCGGCGAGGGCATTGCGTTTGTTATGCTTTCCGGGCAGCGTGAAGTCAAGCGACAGTCTGTCAAAATCATCGTCGTCAAACGGGCGGAGCGTCGGCTGTCCTTCCACAGCAGATCTTGACGATGGTGTAGAAGCCGGTATATGCTCACCGTCAGCACGGCGTCTCAACTCCTTGTCGACATACTCGTCGCCTGTCCAATAGATGAACTCATCCTCTGCCGTCTGGTTCTGTATGATACGCATCTTTGAATCTACGTAATGCTGCATATCGTATTCATACCTGTCGAGGTGGTCGGGTGTGATATTCAAGAGCACCGCAATATGAGGATGAAACGCGAAACAGTTGTCAAGTTGGAATGAGCTCAACTCCACCACATACCAGTCCTTGTCGTCTTCTGCTATCTGCAACGCCAGCGAACGCCCTATATTGCCACCCAGTCCGACATTCTTTCCTGCATTCTGCATGATGTAATATATGAGCGATGTGGTTGTCGTCTTACCGTTGCTGCCGGTGATACACAGCATACGCCCCTTTGTGTATCGGCTGCAGAACTCTATCTCTGATAGAATGGGCGTGTCCTGCGCAATGAGTTTCTGCACCATTGGCGCAGTGTCAGGAATGCCGGGACTCTTCACCACCTCGTCGGCAGAGAGAATCCGTTGCTCTGTGTGCTGTCCTTCCTCCCACTCGATACCACGCTCACTGAGCACCGACTTATACCTGTCTTTTATCGCGCCCATGTCCGACACGAAGACCTCATAGCCTTGCTTCTGTGCGAGAACAGCTGTTCCTACGCCACTCTCTGCAGCACCCAATATCACTAATCTCATCTTGTCTTTATCTTATCTTAAGCGTAATAATTGCCAACGCGGCAAGAACGATGGTCGTAATCCAGAACTTCACCGTTATCTTTGCCTCATGATATACACGGCTTGAACCCTTGCATACATATCTGCACTCCGGATCAAGCTGCTCATCCTGTGTACGGAAATGGTCGTGAATAGGTGTTCGGCGGAATATGCGTTGTCTCCTGCCCTTACGCTTTCCAAACTTGAAATAGCCCACCTGCAGCATCACCGACAGGCTCTCGACGAAGAACACGCCGCACAATATCGGCAGCAGGAGTTCCTTATGAATGATTATAGCGCCCACGCCGATGATTCCGCCGATAGTCAACGAACCGGTATCACCCATGAACACTTGTGCAGGATAGGCATTATACCAAAGGAATCCTATCAGTGCACCGACAAAGGCACACATGAAAACCACCAGTTCCTCGCTACCCGGAATGAACATAATGTTAAGGTAGGAGGCAAACTCGACATGCGAACTGACATAAGCGAGTATTCCCAGTGCCACTCCGATAATGGCAGAGTTGCCCGAGCACAGCCCGTCCATGCCGTCGTTGAGGTTAGCGCCGTTGCTTACAGCAGTGACGACAAAGATGGTCATTATAACGAACAGCACCCATCCCGCAGCCACTTTATATTTGCCGCAGAACGACATCACCTCCGAGTAATCAAGGTTATGGTTCTTCACGAAAGGAATGGTTGTCTTCAGCGACTTCTCGGATGTCTTACGATGAACGACCTCGACATTATTGCCATTCACAACACGCGACATATTATTGTTCTGCTTCACATCAGGCGAAGCCCACAAAGTCAGACCAACGATGAACCCTATGCCTATCTGTGCTATAATCTTATAACGTCCGCTGAGACCTTCCTTGTTCTTTCTGAATATCTTGATGAAATCGTCAAGCCCACCCAGCAGACCAAGCCATACTGTGGTGACAATCATCAGAAGCAGGTAGACATTACGCAGACGGCCCAGCAATATCACCGGCACGAGTATAGCAACAATGATTATGATACCCCCCATCGACGGCACACCGACCTTATTTATTCCGAAAGGGTCGACTTTCACATCACGGGCAGTCTCCGTCACTTGTTTCTTCTTCAGGTACTTGATGAAGCGCTCGCCGAACCAGAGCGATATCATCAGCGACAGAATCAGTGCCAACAACGAACGGAACGAGATGTAGCCCCATAAATGAGAGCCGCTGATGCCGAACTGTTCGAGAAATCTAAAGAGATAGTATAGCATATCCTTTTATACAATATGTTTATTATTCGCTTGTTATATACCGAATGCGGCACACACCTCCTCGCGATCATCGAAATGGTGCTTTACAGTGCCGATAATCTGATAGTCCTCGTGTCCCTTTCCTGCAATGAGAATAACGTCGCCCTTCTGTGCCATGGCAACAGCGGCGCGTATAGCCTGACGACGGTCGGTGATACGTAGCACCTGACGTTTCTGCCCGTCGGTAAGTCCGGCTTCCATATCGTCAAGAATTGCCTCCGGGTCTTCCGTGCGTGGATTATCTGATGTGAGAATCACTTTATCCGATGACTTCACAGCCTCCTGTGCCATTACAGGACGCTTGCCGGCATCACGGTCGCCACCGCAGCCGCACACTGTTATCAGCTGTCCCTTGCCGTTCAGCACATCGCGCAGCGTCTGCATGACATTCGCCAAAGCATCAGGAGTGTGCGCATAGTCGACAACAGCAGTCACTCCGTCATTGCCACGTATTGGCTCTAAACGACCGCTGACGCTCTTCAGCGTACTCATCACGAGCAGGATCTCCTCTGGCTGCTTTCCGAGCATCAATGCTGCACCGTACACAGCAAGCAGGTTGCTGACATTGAAACGACCTATAAACTGCACTCCCACCTCGCGACCGTCGATCTCGAGATACATTCCCTCGAAATGAAATTCAAGGATACGGGCTTTCATGTCTGCCATTGAGCGCGTGCTGTAGGTCTTCACCTTAGCCTTGCAGTTCTGAACCATCACCATGCCGTTCTTGTCGTCCACGTTTGTGATGGCAAATGCATCCTTCGGCAATGTGTCGAAAAAGAGTTTCTTTGCATCACGGTAGTTCTCAAATGTCTTATGATAGTCGAGGTGGTCGCGTGTCAGATTGGTGAATATCCCACCACAGAATTTCAGTCCGCCGATTCGGCGCTGCTGTATTGCATGCGAAGAACACTCCATGAACGCATACTCACATCCGGCATCGACCATGCGTGCGAGGAGCCGATTCAATTCTATGGCGTCAGGCGTTGTGTGGTCTGCCGGTATAGCCTCATCCTCAATATAGTTGCATACTGTCGACAGCAAACCGCACTTATGTCCCATCTTACGGAACATATTATACAGCAGTGTCGCTACCGTTGTCTTTCCGTTGGTGCCCGTCACGCCCACTAATTTGAGTTTCTCCGACGGACTGCCATAGAACGCTGTTGCTGCAGGTCCCACAGCCTCTTCTGTCGAAGACACCTTAATATATGTCACACCGTCTGCCGCTTCGTCGGGCATATCCTCAAGCATCACTGCCACGGCACCGAGTTCTATGGCTTTAGGTATGAATTGATGTCCGTCGACCTGCGTTCCTTTTATTGCGACGAATATATGTCCGTTCTCTATCCTGCGGGAGTCTATGTTGACGCCCGTTATCTCTACATCAGTTGTTCCAATCACCTCAATGGCATTAACGCCTTTGAGCAACACTTCTAATTTCATAGGTCAAACTATTTTCTTCAACTCTTTGTCTGTTACTTCCAGATGCAGTACACACACTGTGCCTTTCTTGAATGTATGTCCCGGGGCAAGGCTCTGGCTCACCACCTTGCCTCTGCCTGACAGCCGTACTTTCACTCCACGGCTTTCGAGCATATACACTGCATCGCGTGCGCCCATTCCTCTGACGTCGGGTATCTGTGCTTTTCCATGCTGTGGCTTACGTTCCACTCTGACGCTTCCGCCCTCATTTGAGCAGACTCCCCATATAGGATTACCACTGGCATACGAACCGTTCCAGTCGGAGCGGGTCTTTATCCCGAGATTTCTGAGCACATAATCGGCAGCAAGGATATTTCCCGGCTTCACGTAGGGCATGGGGTCAGAGTCGGCTTTCTTTGCCTGCGTGATTTCCAGCGCAAGGTCTTTTGCCATGACACCCTCTGCGATGTTGTGGAACACCACTCCACTCATGCCGCCTCCCGATGCCGGCAGTCCCCACTTCTTGATACATACGATACAAGAATACTTGGCATCTTCGCCCGGCGCGCCGAAGTATCCGGCGAAGCTGAGCCAATAGCCTGTTGGTCCGCCTGCCTTATATCCGCCCTTACCCTGCGACACCTGTGCCGTACCAGTCTTGCCTGAGACAGGGAAATTCTTGCTTCCTGCTTTCTTGCCCAGTCCCTGACTGACCACATGACGAAGCACGGTCTGCATGGTTTTTATCGATTCCGGATTTCTTGTGATGCTTTCCTTTATCACCTCCGTAGGGAAATCCTGTATGACGACACCGTCTTTCACCACCGCCTTTACAAAGCGCGGCTTGACCATCTTGCCGTTATTGGCTATGGCGTTATAGAAGGTGAGGGTATTGATCGGTGCTATCTGCGTACCGTAGCCGATGCTCATCCACGGCAACTGTGTCTTATCCTCCACGCCTCCCTTGGGGTTACGCTTCGGTGTCGGCACGCGCGGATGTTTATAACCAATCAGCGGCAGCTGCAGGTCTTCAAGTATTCCGATTCGCCGCAATCCTGCGATATAGTCTTCAGGGCGTGCAGCGTAGTTCTTGTCGATAATACTGCTGACGCCGATATTGGAACTGACCTCGAGCGAGCGAGCCACATTGATGTCGCCATATCCGCCCTGTGTAGCCCAGTTATGGTCTTTCATGAAACGGCTGTGCATCTCGACAACACCGCCACCGGTATGTATTACCTCCGACGTGTCGGTCTTTCCCTCGTCGAGTGCGAGGAGTATCGACGCCGGTTTGAACACCGAACCTGGTTCGCATGTATAGCTGATAGCGTTGTTCATTATCTCACGATATTCGCCGTCGGCACATTTCATCATGTTCACGATAGCTTTCACGTCGCCCGTCTTCACCTCCATGAGTATTGCTACGCCCATTTCGCCGTTCACCTGCGGTAACCGCAGTTCATCCAAAAGGGCTCTCTCCGCGAGGTCCTGCATTTCTACGTCAATAGTGGTGATGATATCCGCACCATTGATGGCTGGTGTGTCAACGATGGAGAGGTATTTATTACGCACTTTGCGGCGATGGCTGTAACCGAGCTTTCCGCGCAGCAGACTGTCGTACGAGAGCTCTATGCCGCAGCGTGCGGTATCGATGGCACCGAACATGTCGCCGATGGTTCGCGCCGCACTCGAACCGTTCGGACGAACGCGGGCATTATATTCTTCATTATAGAAACCGCCTTTGTAAGATACCATGCGGAAAATAGGCAGTTCCTTAACCTGCGAATAGGTGGAATAGTTCACGCGGCGATTCCATATCTTACAACGTTTGGAGTTTTCCTGTCTGCCTTTGCGCAGCAACTTTCGGAACTCTTCTGTCGAGCGTTCAGGGAAAATACGGTGCAGTCCGGTACAGATAGAATCTTCTTTCTCAGCCCACAGCGTGTCAGCTTTTGAGTTTTTCATAGCGTCAAAGTCGACAAACAACATGAACTCCGGCAGCGACGACGCCAGCAGTTGCCCATTGCAGCTGAGGATGTCGCCGCGCGTAGGCTTAATCTTTACGCTGTCAGCCTTCACTCTGTCAGCCACCTTCGCCCAGTAGTCGCGCTTGACAGTCATAATATAGCCTGCCTTGACGATTACGGATACAGCTATCAGCGTCATCAGGATGACGAAGAAACTGTAGCGTGGCATAATCTTCTCATGATCGAACTTCATAGTTATTCCGGTACTTTAATGTAATACGGTGGTCTGTCGGATATCTTCAGCAGGCTGTCATTGTTAATCTTCAGCATGTCGAGTATCTTGCTCTGTCGCGTGCGCTCCGTCAGTTCACTCTTCGCTGACAGTGCCTTGAACTTCGCATCCTTGAGGATTGCAGTCTTCTTGTCTATCTCGAGCATATACTTCTGGTAGCTGTAGCGCTGTGCGATATATACTATCACGAAAAACACTACAAGCAGTATGAGCCATATCTGCCGTCTGACTATCTCGGCAGTGAGGAAGTCGCCCCACAGAATCTGCTTCAGCGACACGTTGCTCTTGAGAAATGATGTGTCTTCCTCGGTCACATTATCGCGTATGAGCTGTTGCAGCGAAGGCACGTCGTCTGCCTGCGACGCATCCGGCTGCGCTTCTGATGACGGCTCCGGCGAGGGCTCTTCTACCGTGACATTCACCACAGGCATAGGTTCCTGGTTGTCTTTCTTATCTTCGTTCATCGTCGTTCGGCTATTCTGAGTTTCGCACTCCTACTACGTGGATTCTGTTCCTGTTCTTCGGAGGTTGGTATTATCACCTTATTATTAATTAATGTATATGGGGTTTCTACCTTACCGAAGAAATCCTTGTCGACCTTTCCCTCGATGTTGCCTGTCTTCATCACATTCTTCACCATGCGGTCTTCGAGCGAGTGATATGTTATCACCGACAGCCGTCCGCCAGTGCAGAGCAGTTCGGTGCAGCTCAGCAGCATCTCGCGCAGGGCGTCCATCTCATGGTTCACCTCGATGCGGAGTGCCTGAAAGAGTTTCGCCATGTCTTTCTTCTCGCGTTCCCTGCGAAACAGCGTCTCGACGGCAGCGATAAAATCATGGGTGGTTATTATTGGAGCCTGCCGGCGCGCCTTGACGAGCAGGGAGGCTATCTTACGCGATTGTTTCAGTTCGCCATAGAGATAGAAGATGTCGGCGAGACGCTCCTCGTTGTCTTCATTGACAATGTCGGCGGCAGTGCGTCCGGCACGTTTGTTCATGCGCATATCCAGCGGAGCGTCGAAGCGGAACGAGAAGCCGCGGCTCTCGTCGTCGAAATGATGTGAGGAGACGCCAAGGTCGGCAAGCAGCCCGTCGATATGCTCCACGTCGTGATAGCGCATCCAGTTCTTTATGTAACGGAAGTTTGAGCGCACAAAAGTGAAGTTCTCATGCGAAAGGATGTTTGCCTCGGCGTCAGCATCCTGATCGAAACTGTAGAGATGTCCGCCACCGGCTCCGACAATACGGCGGAGTATCTCACGGGAGTGACCGCCACCGCCGAAGGTGACATCAACATAGACCCCGCCTCTGCGGATATTCAGCCCGTCGATGCTCTCATTAAGGAGTACAGGCACATGATATGTCTCAGCAGTAGTTGCCATAGAAAGCGGTTATTACTGATTTTCGTTATTCCTCATTATCTCTTCGAGCGACGTCCCGAACTCATCGGCAGAAAGGAAGGGTTTGTCGATAAGTGAGGTGCTCCATATTTCTATGGTGTCGCCCATACCTATGAACTTCACCGACTGTTCTATCTTCGCCATTTGCATGTAATACTTCGACATGAGGAAACGACCATTGCCGTCGAGTGTCACTAACTCCACATCGCTTACAAACTGGCGGTAAAGTGTCTGGTGGGCAGAGTTCCAACGCGACAGACGCGAACGCAACTCGTCCATTTGAGCGTTCCAAACACTTTCAGGATAAAGCACCAAGCAGTCCTGAAACACATCCTTACGCAACACCAGCCTCCTCTCGCCCGATGCCTCCAGCACCTTGCGGAACACGGCAGGAAGGAACACACGTCCCTTAGCATCTGCCTTAGCTTCTATGTTGCCTAAGAATCTCATCTATGAGTTGGTTATTTATTGACGTTCTTGCTTTTTACTTCACTTTCCACGGATGGCTTGCATATTACGCTCCGCTACAAGATCATTTCCCTTATAAGGGACTTTGTGACAAAGGTACATAATTTTCTCCACACTCCCCCACTTTTCCCCACTTTTTTTATTCAAACTGTAAAATTAACCCGAATCGACCATTAGAGCCTTGGCTGATTATGTTCGATTGTTGAGCAGATGTGCAGACGTTTCATCGAAGGCGTAGCGGGCTACG
>CAJPPF010000025.1 GCA_905372445.1 uncultured Prevotella sp.
ACGCTGGGAATGGGAGGACGTGCAGGCAGACCTCTTTGGAGTGCAGATGAAATCGTTGAAACTCCAACAGACACAAGAGGCAGGCAGCATCTTCATCAATGAACTGAAAAACATCGTCATCACGGTGGTCGCAGCAACAGCCGTCATTCATGGACAACTCACGCTGGGTATGATGCTTGCCGTGCAGTATATCATTGGGCAACTCAACTCACCTGTCGAGCAGTTGATGAGTTTCTTCTATTCGGTGCAGGATGTAAAGATAAGCCTTGAACGTATCAATGAAATCCACCGTATGGATGATGAGAACGGAAAGCAAGGATTGGAAACAGCAGTGAAAGAAGAAAACGAAGGCATAGACCTTGAAAACGTAAACTTCAAATACGACCCTCACGCACTGAAAACTATTATAGATGATGTTAGTCTCACTATCCCCAAAGGTAAGGTAACAGCCATTGTGGGCGCATCGGGCAGCGGTAAAACAACGCTCATCAAACTCATGTTAGGCTATTACCCCGTATTGGGAGGTCAAATAACTATTGGCGGAACAGATGTAAACGCACTTAATAAGAAATGGTGGCGCAGGCAATGTGGCGTGGTGATGCAAGACGGTGTGATATTCTCCGAGAGTATAGCAAGGAACATTGCCGTAGATGACGGCGAGATTGACAAGGAGCGATTGCAGAAAGCTGCTGAAATAGCTTGTATTCATGACTATGCAATGGGACTGCCCTTAAAATACAACACTAAGATCGGTCGCGATGGCGTTGGTTTGAGTCAAGGACAGAAACAGCGTATCCTGATAGCAAGGGCAGTGTATAAGAATCCCGACTATATCTTTCTTGACGAAGCCACCAACTCGCTCGATGCCAACAATGAGCGTATGATAGTAGAACATCTTGATGAGTTCTACAAAGGCAAGACGGTGGTTATCGTGGCACACCGCCTAAGTACGGTGAAGAATGCTGATCAGATAGTGGTATTGGATAAAGGCAAGGTGGTAGAAATTGGCAACCACGAAGCACTCACAGCAAAGCGGGGTGCATACTATAACCTCGTAAAAAATCAGTTAGAATTAGGCAACTAACAGCAGAAAGGAATATTATGGCAGACAACAAGATAGAACTTCGCAGCGAGAAAGTAAGGCACATCATTGGCGAGATACCATCAAGGATTGTCCGTTATGGTATCACGATAATCACCATTGTGATATTGGGACTGCTGGCAGGCGCATATTTTATACCTTATCCCGAAACCATCAGCGCAAAGGTGCAGATGACAAATGCCCATCAAGGCACAATAGACTTTCCTTATAAATATGTGAATACGATAGCAAGAGGAATGACAGCGAACATCGAAGTTGAGGGTTACGATGCAGAAACATACGGAGTTGCAAATGGTGTAATAACAGCCACATCGCATACACCCCGACAAACGGCAGAAGGCAGCGTATTCACGGCACAGGTAAGGATAACGGATTGCAGGTATAAAATTATCAGCGGAATGGTGGGCACGGCATCTATACTTATAAGCAATGAAAGCGTGCTCCAGAGGATAGTCAAGCAAATAACAAATAGCATATAATTCCCTTTTTAACCGTAATGAAGCAGTGAAAGAAGAAAGGCAAATGTAGTTACTGCGTAGTACAATTATTTTGAGCAGCCAACTACACGTTAATCCTTTCTCTTTCACCGCTTTAACTCTTATTGTAGTAATGTAGTAAGATATAATCGGTGAAAGAAAAAGGAAATATATTCATTAGTTCTTGGTATTGCCTAACAGGAAGATTGGCGTTACAATGGCAGACTCTGTCTGCAATCTTCTACTGATGTACTTTCTGAATAAATGCGCTTCCATGCTGTCCAATAGAAAGGACAGGGCAATGATTGTTGAGAGCGGATAAAGTGATGCATAACCAACACACTCTCTACCATTGATAACTTCTTCTTGGCCTGCACCCCTTTCATCGGGATGCAAGTTGGAAGATTTTATTATCGCTTGAAGCCTATGATTGAGTTTTCTCCACGTCACACCGAAGAACCTCGCAAGTTCTCCCTCCGTCATGGCAATCTCGCCTTTACCCTTGTGGACAACCTGCATATTACTCCCCCAATCAAAGTAACTGCGATGATTGTACGTGCTATTTTTGCTCTTTGAATTATTGCTTGCTTTCATGCCGTTTCCTCCATTTTACAGGTTGCAAAATCCGAAGGTTCACAAGCCTCTCTCTCCGCAATTTCTTTCTCTTTTGCAGATTGCTTGGCAATGAGCCTGTCCATATCCTCCGAAATCTTCCTGTCCGTCACCTGCGCGTAAATCTGCGTGCTTGATATGGAGGCGTGCCCCATCATCTTGGCAATGCTCTCAATGGGTATTCCTGCACTTAAACTCATTGTACCGAAAGTGTGCCTTGCCATATGATAGGACAACCGTTCTCTGATACCGCAAGCCTTGCCCACAATGCACAGGTTCTTGCCCATTACGCTACGGCTGCAACTACGGGGGAAGACAAGGCTGTCGCCTTTTTCTTTCACCGTCTGCAGTTCTTCGTTTCCCTCCTGTTCTTCCCAACAATGGCGGATAATGGCCTCCGCTATTGGATGCAGCGGCACAACGAACTCCACCTTTGTCTTTTGACGTTCCTTTCGGATATACTTCCTCCCGCCCGCTGCCGTTTGGATATGCCCATATTGCAGAGTTTCCATATCAGCGATTGCCAGTCCCGTAAGACAGGAAAAGACGAACATCAGCCTTGCCAATTCCGCCTCGCTGTCATTCATTTTCATTGTCGCAAGTTTAGCAACTTCACTCTTTTGCAGGAAGCGTATCTTCTTTTCTTCTTTCTCATACTTGGCATGCTCAAAAGGATTGCAGCGAATAATCCTCTTGCTGACCGCACGGAACATCAGCCTGCTCAGCCAGCAGAGATAGTTGTTGATGGTCGTTCCCTTTAATCCGCGCTTTTTGAGAAAGAAGCGATATTCCTCAAACAAGTCCTCCGTAATGGTGGAAATGGATATGTCCTGCAATCCTTTATCTTCCACAAACTCACGGAGGTTCTTGTCAGAATGGGACAGATTCAGATAAGTTCCCTCCGCCCTTGACTTTCCAACGCTTTCCTTGAGTGCTTGCAGCTCCGCCCTGCTCATGGCAAGGAGGGTTGACGGATTCTCTGTTATGCCTTGCAGGTGGTTCTTGATAAGTTCAGCACTTACCACTCCGTCCCTTGTCAGTATATCCTGATAGGTCTTTTCCACAATTTCCCTGAACTCATGGAGTCTTTGATTGGTTTTCCTGTCTGTCGTCAAGCCCTGCTTGGTGTTCCACTCGGAGGGATTGCATTCTTCGCCCGTGGTAATGGTTGTGCTTTTTCCGTCTATGGTGATACGGCATAGAATGGCGGTATTGCCATCTGCCTTAATTTTCTGTCTGTTGATATAGAACAGTATCTTGAATGTACTTCTCATTGTCTTGATGCTTTAATGTTTTGATTGATTGGATGAAAAAAAATAAGATGATGAGACTTTATCGTTAGATAGTCAGCTGCATATCACCTGTAAAAGAGAGGAAAAGGTCGAACTCCTCAAAAAGTTTCAGTGGAGTTACTTTGGCATAGCGTTCCGTCATGCTTATGTTGGAATGTCCCAGCATCTTGCTTACCGTTTCAATAGGCACACCCTGTTCAAGCGTGATGAGTGTTGCAAAGGTGTGCCTTGCGGTATGAGTGGTAAATGGAAACGATATGCCTGCACGAAGCCGCAGGGCTTTCAGACAGGTCTGATAGCTCTTGTACTTGATATAGGGAAGCAGTGTTTCCCTTTCATCGCAGTGAAACCTCTCTATCAGCCTAATGGCTTCGGGCAATAACTTGATACGGCAGGGTACGCCTGTCTTGTGGCGGTTGAATTTCAGCCACATTTTGCCTTCATCATCACGGACAAGGTGGGACTTGCTCAGTTCCATCAGGTCGCAATAGGCTGCACCAACATAGCAGGCAAAGAGGAATATGTCCCTTGCCGTTTCCATTTCTTCCTCCAAATCCTCAAAGCAGAGAGCCTTCAGCTTTTCCAACGCTTCCTTGTCGAGTGCCTTGGGGAGTTTCTTGTTGCCCTTTGATATCTTAACCTTGTCAAAAAGGAGCGTGTCTGCCAATCCCTCACGGTATGCCAATCTGCATACCGTCTTCAAATGCGTGGCTACATTATAGAACGTGCTTTCCTGAAAACCACACTCACCTAAGAAATACTGCTGGAACTCATGGATAAAATCCTCTGTAAGTTGCGAGAATGCCAAGTCCGAAACCTTGTACTTCCGTTGAATAAACTTCTGTAAATGTATCCGGGTGGAGTGGTAGCCGTGTATGGCTCCTTCCTTGATGTCTATACCTACATGGTTTTCTTTTTCCTTGATGAGTATGTCCAGCCTTTCGATGAGCATGCACCGTGTCTGCACGCTGCCCTGAAACTGCTCCTTCACATCGGTTGCGTCAAACGGGCATCCTTTGGAGAGCAGGGACTGATAAGCAGACTGAACGGACAGCAACAGGTTTTCCAACCTGCTGTTCACTTCCACCGCCTCACGGCTCTTTCCGTCCATTCGGCTCTCACGGGGATTCCACAAATCGGGATTGCAGGAGAGTTTGCAACTGAACTGGGCAATGGAACGGTCGATGGTTATCCGCCCCATAATCGGGGCTTTGCCCGACTTGTCAAGACCGCTCTTTTTGAGGTAGAGCAACACCTTCATTTTTCCTTGTTTCATACGCTTTAATTTCTGTGGGCAAAGTTACCCGAATTAAAGCGTTCCTCACTTACGCAGAAAACTGCCGACCGAAGCAACAGCCACACGAGCGAAAATAATTCAGTTACCGAATATTACTCCATCGTTACCTATGCTAGAATCGGGTAACGTTCTGGTAACTGAACTTCTGCCTAAATCTGCATATTGCTGCCCTTTTTGAAAGAGGCAGTTTTATGCAAATTGTTCCGTTTCCTGCTTATTATCAGTCAGTTTACACCAACTTCGATTTTACTTCATTTTCTTTGATTAGTTGTTCCTCCCACGTGGTTCTTTTGGAAATCGAGTTCGCTATGCGGATAAGCATAAGAAGAGGCGTAGCGTTGCCTGCCACCCCACAACATGAATCCGAGATTGTTCCTGCTGTTTAAGGGAAGGTTAAGCATAGTGCCGAAGTGGAGGTCTGTTGTTCGATTTTCATACATCGTCAGGTATCCGCGCACCACATATTCATTCGCCGATGCTTCTCCGCCAATAATCTCGTCGCCTATTCGCTTTTCACGACTTGCACCTAACCATACCAAGAGTTCTTTCTCTTTAGCCATCCTAACCTTCCATCCCAAACGTCCTTGCCATTGTGTGACATAAAGTTGGGTAATAGGCAAGGCGTTAAGGCTCGACAATATTCGTTTGTAGGGCGTATAGTTGTAAGAAGCAGAGAAAAGCAGTCCTCCTCTGCCTGCCGAAGGACGCCCGCCAACATCCATGCCACCACCGACAGCCTTGTAATAGGCACTATTGTTCGTGCCCGAGAAGCGTTCATACCAATTGCCCAATCCCATCATTTGGTATTCGGGTATCTTTCCCTCCTCACGATAGAACTCGACAGAGTTGGTCTGTTTATAAAGTCTTAGCGTACCGCCAAGCGCAAAATGGTGATGCAACAACGTGCGACCGACACCTATACGGGCGTTCAGGTCCGTTACGATGGCTCTCATTCGCGGATCATGAGTTGCCCATTCGTGCTCAGCACGGAATGTCAGTTCCTCACCTATTGTCCAGTGTCCCAAACGAGTTGCACATCCGCCTTGGAAAGTATAACGCTCGGTATTGCGGTCGCCGCCAAGTGTATCGGCAAGCACATAAGGATATATTGTCCGCCAATCAGCAGAAGCATTCCATTTCACATTGTCGCGCTGACCATACTGGTAAGAGGCTTCTCCCCACACAACAGTTGCAGTGCGGCGTGTGGGCAGTACCGCCGTGTCTTTACCACGCAATCTTCTGTAACTGGCTGCCATTATCCCTACATTATGTAAGGTGTTGCCTTCCTGCATCACAAAAGCCTCCTCTTCATGCCGTTTGTTAGCATAGACGCCTAACTGCCCATAGGTGCTACCGTAAGCATAGAAGTGCAGGGCAGGATTATGAAACCAGACATTCTGCGCACCTTTATATAAATTGTGATGCTCGGCAGCATATGTAGCCCTATAGACCACGGAGTCCGCCATGTCGTGAGGCAACGCTTCAACAGCCGCTTTGGCAGAAAGCGTAACCATAACGAGCAAGGCAAGGCTGAGATAGCGTGTTGTCATTTGAATAGCTGTATGTTTAGTTTCACTTCTGAAGGGCGGTCGAGAACTTCTACGTAGCTGTTTGCGGCACGAAAACGATATACTTGGCGCCGCCCACCGTTTATTTTCACTGCCACCTTTCCGTCGGCTGTTATGTTGTAGGGACCGCGTAGCACTTTTGGAAATAATACGCTGACGCTGTCCCATTGTGCTTCAGTCCAAGTGAACTTGTTAGTGAGCGACTGCATCGATACCGTTCCTATGGACTGCAACAGTTCTATGTTGTCAGGAGCTGACAACGTTACCCGTGCGGAGGTCAGCACATCATTGTCATGCTCTGGCTCACAACTCCAAAGAGGAATGGTAAGCCAGAGACATGTAATCAATTTTAGCAGGTATCTTGTCAATATCATACAGGTTTGCGGACCTTAGTCCGGTCCAAGCCTAAGTTATCACGGTTCTTCCGATAAGTTTCGGATATTGAACACGTTTACTTCACAATCACCTTGCGCCCGTTAACAATGTAGAGACCAGGAGCAGTCATCTTGTTCACACGAACACCGTCAATGCGATATATCTTCTTTTCCTTCTGATTGTCGCGTATCTGGTTTTGCTGAATTGCGGTAGTATTATTCAGCATCGATGCCATAACGTCGGAATTGAAGTCTTCTGTAGAATTATTGGTGTCAATCCATTTACCGTCTGCATTCTTCTTGCGGATAACAGCGAGGCTATAGCGCGATTTGTCATGGTCTACGCTTCCGCAATGCGCCCAACCGGCATCAAGCGTAGGAGCAAGCACGTTCCATTCCCATGCAGAAGCAATGCTGAGTCCTACAGCGTCTACTATCCAAGTATTAGGAAGTTTGTATCCATCGCCATCCATTGGGTATGAAACACCGTTAAAGGTGAAGACGTAGGTGTAAGTGTATTTAAATTTGCTAAGATAATCATCTTTGCTCATTTCAGGCTTTGCCAGTACGTAGGACTTGAAACCGCGGTTGTGCATTGACCAATAGCTTCTGCTATAATCGTACCAGTTAACCATATTTTCAACATCGGGATTGTCTGAATCCTGGAAATTAGGATTGTCAGACTCATCATAAAACTCGAAGTTCGCCTTAGAGAGGTCAAATGACTTTGGGTTTATCTCCTTGTGGTTGATAGCATTTACTGCCACCAGAATCTCCTCACCCGGAGCTATTGGATAGTCTTGTCCTTTGCCTGGAAACAGATAGATAGCACCAATAGTGGTCGTGTCTGCCATAATGTCAGGAGTATACTCATGTTTGTCCACAGACATAAACTCTGTTTCTGCGAAAGCATAACCGTCAAGATAGATGGTCTTGTCGCTATTGTTGCCAATCTTCACATATTGGTCATCACTGTATTGTTTGCCTTCGGGAGTAGTGGTACCAGTGAAGAATATCTCGCTTATGACCAAGCTTTGCGAACCTACGGGTTCGTCAAACGAACTGGTTTCAACGATTTCCTTGAAGAGATTATAGTGGCTTTCGCTCATGAAGCCCTGCTTCATCAGTTCAGGCACATAAAGGGTGATATTGCCAAACTCAAAGGAATTCTCCGACAGCGTAGCCGGCTCTTTCATATATACAGTGACGAGGTTTTCGCATCCCTTGAAAGCCTCCGCGCCAATGTTTTTCACAGACGAAGGTATGCGCACGTTGTTCACACTTTTAGAACCATAAAAGGCTTTATCGCCAATGGCAACGACATCATAGGTCTTGCCACCATTTTCAACCTTTGCAGGAATCGTGATGTTGCCAGCATACGAGTTGTACTGGTCAGTAGCATAGGTGACTTCCACACTGTTTGTACCTTTCATGTTGTAGTACATATTGCCAGATTGGAAGCTGAAGGCCCATGAAGCATTTACTGCAAGAGCCATGACAGCACTGAGTGCTAATCGAGTAAAAAGTTTGTTCATAACGTTTGAATTTTAAATTATAAATTGAAGTTGAGTTCAAGTCCGAAGTATGGCGTTACATATCTTCGGGTCGTGTAGTTGTTCCGCGTATAATCGGGATGTAGATCGAAAATCTTATTTACGAAAAGCGCCGCCATCAAGCGATTGCTCAGCAGACGCTTCGTTACCTTCAGGTTGATGTTCATATAGAACGGTACCGTCTGTCTTTTTTCAATGCTGCTATTGTATGTGCGCACAAGAAACTGGCGCTCCACGTCCTTAGCATCTGCTTCTGTGAATGGATGAAGCGTTCCGTCAGCCGTCATATAACTTATGGGTTTCACTTCTTTGTGCATATTTTGCCGTGCGGTATACCACATGCACTGTGCGGAGAGCGAGAATCCGAGGGCAAGGCGTGGGACGTCTGTGTCAAAAGTGAAGTTCGTGTTCCACATCTCGCGAATGTAGCCATCGTCGTCGTTGTATAATCCCACCAATTCCAATTCACGTCCTCCGACCCTGCGCGATACATGCTCCTGCATAACTATTGAGTTCCGATACTGCGACTTCAGCCACGCTCCCGTAACAGTAAGCCTTGTGGCAAGCAGTTGCCAGCGTGGAGAAGAATAGGTATACTCCACTCCACGTTTCAACGTTCGGCTGCCATTACTCGTCTGTCCCGTGCTGCGCAGCACATGTCTCACCTCGTAGGGCAATGTGGCAGGGTCTGGAGCAGCGGTGAGATTGTTATGATCAATACCGGATGTGTCATACCATTTGTAGGAATAAGGGTGGTAGTCGCTCATGTGGCGGAATCCCGATTTCATGTCTTCCTCAAAATAAGTCAAGGTAAATCGATGACCACGCCACGAAGCATCAACGCTCAACTCCCATTTCTCGTTACGGGCGGCGCGCAGATGCCAATTGGTAGGGTCTTTGATGTAAGTCTGTAGCCAGACGGAGCGCAATTCGCGTTTAGCGTGCCAATAGTTCATCTCCACCATATCAATATACAGCAGTTCGGGGAAAAGCTGGTCGATGGTCGGCATCTTGGTGTGCTTACCCCATCCTCCGCGCAACTGCAGATTCAGCGCGGAATATCCTGCGCCTATGGGCGGTAAGTTCCAACCCACATTCACTCTTGGGTCAAGATAGACCTTTCCATGTAAGTCGTAGCGGCTGCTAAGGTTCATCATCATTGAACTGCGCAACCCGGCAACAAGCTGCAACTGCTGGTTGCCAAACGGCAGAGTGATGTCAGCTTCAGCAAAATTCGACTGTTGCACTTCGGCAGGCACATCGCTGTATTTCCGCTGTCGCGTAGATATTCCTGTGTAGAGAGGAAACATCGGGTCGAAGAGTTGACCCTTGCCTAAGTTCTTGTCGAGCTGCCAGTCTGTCCCCACTTTCAACTTGTTGCTCATCCACGATGATGGTATGGAGAAGTCTGCCTGTGCCTTCATGAAAATGCCTAACGGTCTGCCATCCACCCTGTGCCTACCCGTATACTTATAAGGATAGATGAGCACAGCTTGGCTTTCACCTTCCTTTTTCGTTACGGCAGCTGGCTGCCCATGGTCTATCTGCACTAAGCGCTGTCTGTCAAGCATATCTTTCTCGAAGTTCACCGAAGCAAGAAATTCTGCCGAGCGCCACCAGTCCGTGTTATGTTTGCTCGTTTGTCGCAGGGTGAAATTAGCTGCCCATCGGTTGCGGTCGCTCCGATAGGCGTCAACACCGCCATAATTCAGTTCGGGGTCCGTCTTGTCGTCGTCAAACGATCCGGAGTAATCCATGTTCAGGGTTGCATCCCACTGCCGACGCACAGTTTGCCATCGGTGTCCACCACGCACCGAGAAAGTCAATCGCTGGTAAGTTTCCAACACGTTGCGTGGGTCGCCCTTGGCATTAAGCCAGTCGGCACTCAGATTGAGCGTCCATCGCTGCCCGTCCCATTCAAAACCTTTCGACACATGCAGGAGCTTACTCTCCATGTCGGCTTTGAAACGAGCTCGCAGGTTGTGCCCCCCTCTGCCGCGTTGTATCTTCACTAATCCGCTCGTCAAGTCGCCATACTCTACACCGGGAATACCGCGTACCACCTCAACCTGTTCCACATCGTCCGTAGAAATGGAGCGCATGTCTACACCGGAGTTAGTAAAGTCGCGATAGGTGGTACGGCTATCCCAAGCGCCGTTCATGAACTGCATGTCGGCGTTGGTTGATATTGGTGCACCATCGATAATGAACCGTGTACCTAAAGAGGAAGTGTTGTATTTACTTGAGGGGCGTCCCACCTCTCTCAGCGTTATGATATTCGGCGTTGTCAGACTTGGGTCTTTAGCCATTCCTCCGGGCAATAACTCCAAAAGGTCAGTGAAGCTCGACGGTTGCAAGTGCTGCATGGCGTGCTTTCCAATGACAGATGAAGAGGTAAGCCCTCGTCGTTCAGTAGCCGTAACCACGACCTCTCTCAACCTATTCGTTGCCAGGTTGAGGCGGTAGATAGCATTGTTGACTAATTTAGCTTTCATATCCTTATATCCCAAGTAGGAAATCGCGATGACCGCGGCATTGGTGTCAGCCTGCAAAGTAAAATAGCCTTCAGCATCAGTCACCGCTCCCTTTCGGAAATTATTTGCGAGTCTGACCCATGCTCCGGGCAAGGCATCACCCGTTTGCTGGTCAACCACTCTCGCTCTTGCCGTTACCTGTGCAGAAGCCGGCGTGGTCGTCAGCAGCAATATGATGTATATGAATAAGAAATAAACTGTTCTCAATATCGTCAAGTTTATTGTACCACTTTTATCGAATTGCAAATAGATTTATATTAACGCCCGCAATACCCAAAAATAGGGATTTTCGCACAGCATAACATCCTTGATATTCAAGGATAGTACCAAAATAATCCCAAACACATATAAAACCACTTTTACACCAGTAGAATAAAAATTGGTGGCATATACTGTTTATAGATGAAATCGGTCAATAGATTCCGAACTGATTTCGTCTGATTGCGAAGCAGATTGACAACCTTGTGACCGTGGGTGTAGCAGGCTATGGCGAGGGAACATGATTAATAAAATACAACACAAGCAAGCGAAAACGTCAGGAAACGTTCTTGTTCGTTGATAATAAAAAGGCACTGCGGTATATTGGACGATTGTGGATTAATCAACGGGGAGTATTTTTCTTCCCATTCGGATGATAAGGCGATAAGGTGGCGAAATGCTCGCTATTTATCGCTTTTGTCGTAATAATTCATAATAATAAGCGGTTTCTGAAAATCGGAAAAGAGAAATATGTCCCTGCTTTCTGCGCTCTAAAATCATAGGAAATGCTCCCATATCAGCGACTATCTGTACAGCTTTTTTCTAAAACCTATGGAATGAGATGCTAAAACCTATGGAACGAGAACCTGAAAAAGGTGGTTTTTGACGATGAAACCGTCGTTTTTTGACGGCAAAACCGATGCTTTTAGTTGAAATTTGCACTGAAATATTGTCGTGAAAAGCGTAACTTATTGATATTCAAAACATTGCTTAAAGATGCATATTTCGCGTATTTTGCTCCGTGTTAAGACAGGCTTGCGAATATGCGAGTTTTGACATGCTGAATGGGAAATAATGTCCGTATTTATGATAAGATGCGTTGTGTTGCTTTGCAAGTCGTGTGTTTGTGAGCGATTGTTTATTATAATGTACGCGTGCGATTTTGTTAGGAAAAAACTTGCAGGTTCGAATAATTATTTGTAACTTTGCATCGTTCAGTGGAATGAGGGGTCTCCGGTAGAGGCCTCTCATTCTTTTAATTATAAGATATGATTGATAAGAAAGCAGTAAAGGAAATTGTTGAGAAGTGGCTCGAGGACAAAGAGTACTTCCTCGTGGATGTTGAAATCAGCAGTAGCAACTGTATCGTAGTTGAGATCGACCACGCTGACGGGGTGTGGATCGAGGATTGTGCGGCTCTGAGCCGATATATCGAGGAGAATCTCAGTCGCGATGCCGAGGACTATGAGCTGGAAGTTGGTTCTGCGGGTCTCGGGCAGCCATTCAAAGTACCACAGCAGTATCAGAACTTTGTGGGTAAGGAGGTCGAGGTTCTCGATGCCGACGGCACAAAGAAGAGCGGAGTGCTCAAGAGTGTTGAGGACAACGATTTCGTTGTAACCGTCAACGAGAAGGTGATGGTCGAAGGCAAGAAACGTCCTGTTAAGATGGATGTGGATCATACCTTCCAAATGGATAAGGTGAAATATTGCAAGTATCTTATCAGTTTCAAGTAAGTTTACTGTCAAAAGCCTGTCGCCGAGAGACATTTTTTCTTGTAGACGGGCGTTTCGTTATTGAAGAAAAGAAATAAACTAAAATATAATCATGGTAAAGAAAGTTGAAGAAACACCGAGCATGATCGATACCTTTAAGGAGTTCAATCAGGACAAGGGCATCGACCGTACTACATTGGTCAGCGTACTCGAAGAGAGCTTCCGTCGGGTATTGGCAAACATTTATGGAAGTGATGACAACATTGATGTTATCGTAAACCCTGACAAGGGCGACTTTGAAATTTATCGCAACCGTATTGTTGTGGCTGATGCCGACCTCGTGGACGATAACAAGGAGATAACACTCACGGAGGCTAAGAAGATTGAGGAAGACTATGAAGTGGGCGAGGAGGTGTCGGAGCGTATCGACTTCGCTAAGTTCGGTCGTCGTGCAATCCTTAACCTTCGTCAGACACTCGCATCGAAGATTCTCGAACTGGAGCACGACTCGCTTTACAATAAGTACAAGGATCGTGTCGGCGAGATTGTCAGTGCTGAGGTGTATCAGGTGTGGAAACGTGAGGTTCTCCTCGTCGACGACGAGAACAACGAGCTCATCCTGCCTAAGTCAGAGCAGATTCCTTCTGATGTCTATCGCAAGGGCGAGAACGTGCGTGCGGTGATTCTGCGCGTTGATAATGAGAACAAGAACCCGAAAATCATCCTCTCTCGTACAAGCCCTACATTCTTAGAGCGCCTGCTCGAAGCAGAGGTGCCTGAAATCAACGACGGACTTATCTCCGTGAAAAAGATTGCCCGTATGCCGGGTGAGCGTGCAAAGATCGCCGTAGAGAGCTACGACGAACGCATAGATCCGGTAGGAGCATGTGTCGGTGTCAAAGGTAGTCGTGTTCACGGAATCGTTCGTGAGCTGTGCAACGAGAACATCGATGTCATCAACTACACAAGTAACACTAAACTGTTTATCCAGCGTGCACTCAGTCCGGCGAAGGTAAGCAGCATCAACATCAACGAAGAGACACGTCAGGCAGAGGTGTTCCTCAAGCCTGACGAGGTGAGCCTCGCTATTGGTCGCGGCGGTCTGAACATCAAGCTCGCATCAATGCTTACTGAATACACTATCGATGTCTTCCGCGAAATCAGCGATGCAGAAAACGATGAAGACATCTACCTCGACGAGTTCGCAGACGAGATAGACCAGTGGGTTATCGATGCTATCAAAGCCCTCGGCCTCGACACAGCTAAGCAGGTGCTCAAAGCTCCACGTGAAATGTTGATTGAAAAGGCTGACCTCGAAGAGGAGACCGTAGACCGTCTGCTCGACATTCTAAAGGCAGAGTTCGAAGACTAATCTTCGACCCGCAACTACGTGAGAAATAAAAGAAATATATAAGGCAGGTACATTAAATTATGTAGAAGCATATCTGAAGTTTGTGCAGATGACTTTCTGCAGGCTGATGATAGAAAGGAACATTGTATATGACCGCGGCGATAAAGCCCGACAGACAAGAACTACATCGAATCATAATTCACAAAACCTGTCATAATCAAAAAATATAGATGAGCGTTAGATTAAATAAAGCATTAAGAGAATTAAATATCGGAATCCAGACGGCAGTGGATTTCCTCGATAAGAAGCCCAACCTCGGCGAAATAAAGAACGATCCCAACTTCAAGCTCAGCGACGAACAGTACGCTGCCCTTGTAGCACAGTTCAAGAAAGACGCTGAGGTGCGCAGTCAAGCTTCACAGATATTCCAGAAGAAGCCGAAAGAACCGAAGAGCGAGAAGCAGAATACTGAGGCCCGTGGAGAAGATCTTCTGAAGAAGCCTGTCGTCCAGGAGTTCAAGCCATTAGGCAAGATCGACCTTGACGGAAAGAAGTCGGCACCAAAGGAGACTGCCGCTCCTAAGGTAGAGGAAAAGAATACAGAGCCATCAGTGGAAGAAATAAAACCGGAACCGATGCCGGAGCCACAACCGGAACCGACAGCAGTGGTCGAACCTAAGGCAGAGACAGAGCCTGAACCAATGGTTGAGGTGAAGCCGGAGCCAATGGGCGAGGTAAAACCAGAACCAAATACAGACGTTGAGCCGGAGTCTAAGAATGATGAGCCTAAAGAGAAAGAGGCTCCTGCAGAGGTAACGGAAAAACCTGAGACAGAGATATTCACTCTGAAGAGTGAGAGACAAGCAGCCAATGCTCCGAAGATGAACATTGTCGGCAAGATCGATCTCGACGCGTTGAACCAGAGCACTCGTCCTAAGAAAAAGACAAAGGAAGAGCGTAAGAAAGAACGCGACGAGAAAGCTGCCTCACAGCGTCAGGTCAACTCTGAGAAAAAGAAGCGTCTGCGCATAGGTAAAGAGCGTGTCGACATCAACGACGCCGCTAACCAACTGTCGAATGGTGGTCGTGGTGGCAACAACAACCAGCGCAACCAGCAGAATCAACAAGGTGGCAAGAACAAGAAGAACAACAGTAAGAAGAAAGGCAACCAGCGCACTCTCGAGGTCGACGACGAGGCAGTGGCACGCCAGGTAAAGGAGACGCTCGCACGTCTTACCAATAAGCAGAACCAGAACAAAAAAGGTGCTAAATACCGTAAGGACAAGCGTGAAGCTTTTGCAGAGCAGCGTGAGGCAGAGATGGCTGCAGAGAATGCAGACAGCAAGATACTGAAACTTACGGAGTTCGTAACCGTGTCTGACCTTGCTACGATGATGAACGTCGGTGTGAATCAGGTCATCGGTACGCTTATGAGCATCGGAGTCATGGCATCTATCAACCAGCGCCTTGACGCAGAGACAATCAATATAGTTGCCGAAGAGTTCGGTTTCACTACAGAATATGTCAGTGCAGAGGTTCAGGAAGCTATCACCGAAGAGATTGACGACGAGAATGATCTCCGTTCACGAGCCCCTATCGTCACCGTAATGGGACACGTTGACCACGGTAAGACATCTTTGCTTGACTATATCCGCAAGACAAATGTCATCGCCGGCGAGGCGGGTGGTATCACCCAGCACATCGGTGCTTATAACGTGAAAATGGAGGATGGCAGACGAATAACATTCCTCGATACCCCTGGTCACGAGGCGTTCACCGCCATGCGTGCCCGTGGTACTCAGGTGACTGATATCGCAATCATCATTGTTGCTGCCGATGATGCTGTCATGCCGACTACAAAAGAGGCTATCGCACATGCTCAGGCTGCCAATGTGCCAATGGTATTTGCCATAAACAAGATTGATAAGCCGGGCGCAAATCCGGATAAGGTACGTGAGGAACTGTCGCAGATGAACATTCTCGTCGAAGATTGGGGCGGCAAGTATCAGTGTCAGGAAATCAGTGCAAAGAAGGGCATCGGCATAGAAGAGCTCATGGAGAAGGTGTTGTTGGAGGCAGAGATGCTCGACCTCAAGGCTAATCCAAACCGTAAGGCTACAGGGTCAGTCATTGAGTCTTCGCTCGACAAGGGTCGAGGATATGTGTCTACGATACTTGTGTCGAACGGTACTCTGAAGGTCGGCGACGTCGTTGTTGCCGGTACAAGCTACGGACGTGTGAAAGCAATGTTCAATGAGCGCAACCAACGACTTGAGAAGGTGTCACCATCAGAGCCTGCAATCATCCTCGGTCTGAACGGTGCGCCACAGGCTGGCGACTCGTTCCATGTCATGGAAACAGAGCAGGATGCACGCGACATCACCAACAAGCGACTACAGCTGCAGCGCGAGCAGAGCCTGCGCACAACGACAACACTATCGCTTGAGGAAATTGCTCACCGTATCGCGCTGGGCGAGTTCCATGAACTCAACCTTATCGTTAAGGGTGATGTGCAAGGTTCTGTCGAGGCACTCTCAGACTCTCTGATCAAACTCTCTACGGAGAAGATTCAGGTGAACGTCATCCAGAAGACTGTAGGACAGATTTCAGAGAATGATGTTATGCTCGCATCAACTGCCGAGAACGGTATGATTGTAGGTTTCAACGTTCGTCCTTCTACAGCAGCGAAGAAGCTCGCAGAGAACGAAGGCGTGGAAATCAATACCTACTCTGTCATCTATGACGCTATCGACGACATACGCTCCGCTATGGAGGGCATGCTTGATAAGATCAAGAAAGAGGTGGCTACAGGTACCGTTGAGGTGCGCGACGTCTTTAAGATATCAAAGGTCGGTACTGTTGCCGGTGCTTTTGTCACCGACGGAAAGGTGCACCGCACGGATAAGGCTCGTCTGATACGCGACGGTATCGTGATATTCACGGGCAACATCGCGGCGCTGAAGCGTTATAAGGATGATGCCAAGGATGTGACAACAGGTCTTGAGTGTGGTATATCACTTATCAACTGTAACGATATTCAGGTGGGCGACATCATTGAGACCTTTACAGAGATTGAGATAGAGCAGAAACTGTAAGTCAGTTTCAACATACTTCCCCTCTCCTTATGGGGAGGGGAGTAAATCATACTTTTTATTAATGGGAAATGAATTTGTAAAAGAAGTAGCCGGAAAGAAATATGCGTTCGGCTTCACAACTGACGTCCATACGGAAGTGATTCCGGTAGGATTGACTGAGGATGTGGTACGACTTATTTCCGCAAAGAAGAACGAACCGGAGTGGCTGTTGGACTTTCGTCTGACAGCTTTCCGTCATTGGCAGACGATGAAGCAGCCCTCATGGGCGCATCTGGATATGCCGTATATCGACTATCAGGGCATCAGCTATTATGCCGACCCGCTGGCAAAGAAGAAGGAAGGACCGAAATCGATGGATGAGATCGACCCGGAGCTGATGAAGACATTCGACAAGCTGGGTATTCCGCTGGAGGAACGACTGGCACTGAGCGGCACGGCTGTAGATGCTATCATGGACTCTGTGTCGGTGAAGACGACGTTTAAGGACAAGCTTTCGGAAAAGGGTATCATCTTTATGTCAATCGGAGAGGCGGTGAAAGAGTATCCCGAACTGATACGTAAGTATCTCGGCACGGTTGTGCCTTATCGCGATAACTTCTTTGCAGCGCTCAACTCTGCTGTTTTCTCTGATGGCTCGTTCGTCTACATACCGAAAGGTGTGCGCTGTCCGATGGAGCTTTCATCGTATTTCCGCATCAACGCACGCAACACCGGACAGTTTGAACGTACGCTAATTGTTGCCGACGACGACTCGTATGTGTCATATCTTGAGGGCTGCACAGCGCCGATGCGCGATGAGAATCAGTTGCACGCAGCTATAGTGGAGATAATTGTCAACGACAGAGCAGAGGTTAAATACTCTACCGTTCAGAACTGGTATCCGGGCGATGAGAACGGGCGTGGCGGCGTGCTCAACCTTGTCACTAAGCGCGGCGACCTGCGCGGTGAGGATGCGAAGCTCTCGTGGACACAGGTAGAGACAGGCTCTGCCATAACATGGAAGTACCCATCGTGCATTCTGCGCGGCGACCGTTCCGTAGCGGAGTTCTACTCCGTGGCAGTGACAAACAACTATCAACAGGCTGACACCGGCACGAAGATGATTCACATGGGTAAGGACACAAAGTCGACTATCATATCGAAAGGAATTTCTGCCGGACATAGTCAGAACTCATATCGAGGTTTGGTGCGTGCCACGGCGAGGGCTGACAACGCACGTAACTATTCGTCGTGCGACTCGTTGTTACTCGGCTCAGAGTGCGGAGCGCACACATTCCCTTATATGGATGTGCATAACGACACAGCAATACTCGAGCATGAGGCGACTACATCGAAAATAAGTGAAGACCAGCTCTTCTATTGTAACCAACGAGGAATACCTACAGAGCAGGCGGTAGGACTGATTGTCAACGGATATGCCAAGGAAGTGCTCAACAAGTTGCCTATGGAGTTTGCCGTTGAAGCACAGAAACTGCTTTCTGTATCGCTTGAGGGAACGGTAGGATAAAAGCATACATAATGAGAGAATGCAGAGGAATGTAATATTCCGAAGTATTCTCTTTTGTTTTCTGACAGGTCATGTAAACCTCAATTTAACCCAAATCTTATGACCTGTTTTAGTCAAATGATTGCCTGCAATTAAAATCGTGATGAGGCAGGAATAAATAATACATCCCTGCTTAAAGCAGTTACACCTTTATTATATATATAAGACGAATTATGAAAAAGTCATTTCTTGTTTATGCTCTGCTATTGTGCTTTTCGTCATTCTCTTTCGCGCAGAAGAAGGATTTTATCATTGGTGCCGACATAAGCGGAATCACTGAAATGGAAGCAAAGGGTCAGAAACTGTTCAATTTCAACGGTGAGGAACGCGAGGGCACGGCTTTGATGCGTGAGCTCGGCATGAATGCCGTACGGCTCAGAGTATGGGTAGACCCGGCGAAGCACGGCAACTGGTGCAACAAAGAAGACCTACTCGTGAAAGCACTGCGTGCAAAGACGTTAGGAATGGATGTGATGATAGACTTCCATTATTCCGATTGGTGGGCTGATCCTGCAAAGCAGAACATCCCGGCAGCATGGGCGAAGATGTCGTTCAAGAAGATGCAAAAGGCGCTCTCCGACCATACAACCGAAGTACTGACGCTATTGAAACAGCATGGTGTGTCACCACGATGGGTACAGGTGGGTAATGAGACCTCCAACGGAATGCTCTGGTCGGTGGAGATAGACCCGACGACAGGTTGGGAAAAGAAAGACACTGAGGGCAATACAACCATAACGAAGACCATGGGACATATACAGAGAAACCCTAAGCAATATGCCGGATTCATTGCTGCAGGCTACGACGCGGTGAAGGCAGTGTTGCCCGACGCACAAGTGATAGTACATCTTGACAATGGATTCGACAACAACTTGTATAACTATAATCTTGATGTTATTAAGGAAGGCGGCGGAAAGTGGGATATGATAGGTATGTCTGTATATCCTTATTGGGCTATGCAGTCGGGCAAGGAGACGTCAGCCCAACGCACAATCACAGACAGCATGAGGAACATACGCATGCTTGCAAAGAAGTACAACTGCGATGTGATGATTGTCGAGACAGGCTTTGAGGTGGATGAGAAGAATCCTTGGAAGATGAATGAAGGGCGCGAACAGTATGCGGAACTTATACGCCGTGCCCGAAATGAAACCAACGGGCGGTGTCGTGGCGTGTTCTACTGGGCGCCGGAATGCCGTCCTTCGACATATAAGCTCGGAGCATTCGACAGCGACGGCAAGCCGACAGACATCATGCGCGCATTGATTACTGCCGGAAGTGATTACTCAAACTACGACCGCCGAGTGGTGAAGTTATCAACCACAGTGGGCGATATCCTCGTCGAATTGTATAACGAGACACCTGTACATCGTGATAATTTCATCCGTCTTGCCAGCGAAGGAAGCCTTGACTCAACATTGTTTCACCGTGTGATAAAGAACTTTATGATTCAGGGTGGAGGTCCTGACAGCAGGTATGCTCCTGCGACATCAAAGGAACATCCGGCTCCAGTGACTGCCAACGAGGACGTCCCGACACCTGACGGACTGCGTACCATACCAGCAGAAATCGTCTATCCAAGGTTTTTCCATAAGCGCGGAGCACTCGCCGCGGCACGCGAAGCAGATGGTGAGAACCCGCTATTCAACAGTAGTTCATCGCAGTTCTATATCGTGTGGGGTAAGGCGCCGGCAACAGCAGGGCGTAGTCCATACGTGCCGACGCTCGACTATTATAAAGACGGGACAATGGCTGGCACGCCGTGGCTCGACGGAGGCTATACCGTCTTCGGTGAGGTATTGTCGGGGTTAGATGTGGTGGAGAAGATACAACTGTCGGAGACCGATTCCAATGACCGCCCTATAAATGATATACGTCTGTTGCAGATGCACATCGTACATTAAAGTACCACCGGTCATTAGACCGCGTAATGTCCTTTTACGTAGTTTTCTGTTCCTTCAACTATCATTTCAGGCATCTTGCACTAGCATTATCTACTCAACAAAAGATGTACAACGATACGCGCGTTCGGGACGTGATTCATCACGTTCTGCCATTCGTGCACTGCGCTATATTAACCGATTCCGTATAATAAAAACGGCACTGCAGTAAATAAAAATTACCTTCGCGGTTTTCAGCGAAATAGAAAAATAAAAGCGATGATTTGTAAAGTCAGCATGACATAAAACCACGTCTTCGAGAACCGAAAAAAGCAAAAATAAGCCTAATTCCATGCTTTTTCGTTCAAAAAACGGTGGTTCTTTCTGCAAAAAACATCGGTTTTATCGGCAAGAAACGTAGGTTTTAGCGTCAAGAAACGGCGGTTCTTGAAACTAATTCCTATTTCCGTCGGCATTAAAACGGGCTATTGTTCTGATTATCAGCATCTTTCATGTAATGCTGAAAATAAGCGTTTTTAGTAACTGAAGGACAACGCGCCAGCAAATATCGGCTGCATTTGCGGTCAGAACAGCCTTTTTGTTAACTTTATTCGTATCTATCGTAGTTACTATGTTTGCAGTGTCTACCTTCCTCTGTGTCTATTGATGGCTCTCG
>CAJPPF010000026.1 GCA_905372445.1 uncultured Prevotella sp.
CTGCTCAACAATCGAACAAAATCAGTCAAGGACTCTAATGACCGATTCGGGATAATTTGCCCCAGTATGGCAAATCTCTTGTCATTTGTAGGATGTTTGCAGAGGTTTGTCAATGCAGTACGTGATAACCACAAAACGGTTAATAGACCGCGGTGTCGTTCTATTATCAAAGATCAAGAGCTTTCCTACTGCTTTCGCCCGCTACGTCCGCGGTAACAAGACTGCTAATCTGCTCAACAATCAGACGAAATCACTTATGAGTCTATTGACCGTTTTGGGATAAATTACGCCCATACGATACATTTGAATAAATTCAACAAAATACCTGTTCTGACCACACATACAGCCGATATTTGTCGGCGAGTTGTCGTTCGATGGCTAAAAACGCTTATTTTTGGCATTAGACAAAATGAGCTGAAAATCAATGTGATAGTTTTTTTTGATACCAATAAGAATATGAATCAGTTTCAAGAACCGCCGTTTCTTGAGGCTAAAACCTACGTTTCTTGCCGATGAAACCGCCGTTTTTAGCGTAAAGAATCGTCGCTTTTTGAGAGAAAAACAACGGAATTAGGCTGTTGCCAGTTTTGATCGCTTCTCAAAGATGTGGCTTTATGCAATATGGACTTGACAGATCGTAGCTTTTGCTTTTCTCGTTTGCTGAAAATTGCGAAGATGAATTTTCTTTACGAAATGTCAAGTTTGAGGATGAGATGTCTGTAACGTTGTCTTTGGTAAGCAAGCTTTGTTGTTCGCCGCAATGTGGCAAGGCTAACGATATTTGTAGGGACATTAGCATAGGTTTGGCAATTATTGGTGTCCGATAAAAACTGATTGAAAGTTCTGCAAGCCTTTATTTATCGGCACTACAGGCACATATAGCCACTGGGGGCTTACTTTTTCGGAAAAATAGTAAGCGTTACTAAAAACATTCCTTTTAGTTTTGTGTCTTCCATGAGTCGAGAAATGGTCGGCATTTGCCTGACGGAGTAGGGGCGTGATTTATCACGCTTAAGCAATCTCCGAGAAACAAATAGCTCGCGCAATGGACTCTGCCCGAGGCGGAACATGATAAATCACGCCCCTACGCCTGCCGGATTGCCTGTTTCCCAAAGGATTGCGGAACGTGATGAATCACGTCCCTACACTGACGCGCTGATACTGATTGTTTGTTTTGCGGGTAAGGAGGTGCAGAATTGGCGTAACCTCTTTGCGAAAGTCTAAACTCCGAAATTCTCTTGTTTCTCAAATATCTCCTTTACGGTCTTTCGCGCACGGAAGATATTTATTTTCACTTGTTCCTCACTGAACGATAGTATTTCGGCTATTTCCTTATAGCTCTTTCCCTCAAAATCACGGAGCTGCATACATGTGCGCTGTTTCTCCGGCAGAGAGTTCATTATCGCACGCACACGCTCCAGACTGTCGGTATGCTGAAGACTCTCAAGCGGGCTATGCGCACGGTCGGGGCGGTCGATCATCAACGTGTCGAGCGATGCGTTTCGGTTGTCGTAGAGTTTCAGATGGTCGAGTGCAATATTACGGCACATCGTCATGGCAAATGCCTCTATCGACTGTATCTCGTTCCATGTGTCGCGACGGTTCCAAAGCTTTATAAGTGTGTCCTGCACCACATCCTCAGCTTCTTGCTGACTGAGTGTTATGCGAAGTGCCAGACGATAAAGCCGGTCTTTCAGCGGAAGTATGTCGCGACGGAAATCCAAATGAATAAACTATATTTATGAATTATGTATTAAATGAGGAAAGAATTGTTCTATTACTGTACCGCCGAAGAGATTCGCGATGCTGGTGATAACAACTTTTTCACACCAGCTTCGACCACAGCTCCACCTACTTTTATGATGCGTGTTTCTGCCATTCTATTCCAAATAAGTATATCCGTAAAGCCCTGCACGATAGTTGCTGATGAACTCCTTACCCTCATCAGATGTAATCTTGCCCTCCTTAATCGCCTTTGCCACCCATATCTCCAGACGGCGGACGAGTTTCTTCGGGTCGTACTGAACATATTCGAGCACATCGGCAACGGTCTCTCCGTCGATGGTCTTGTCTATTGTATATCCCTCTTCATTGACGGTTATATGCACCGCATTCGTGTCGCCGAAGAGGTTGTGCATATTGCCGAGAATCTCCTGATATGCTCCAACGAGGAAGACGCCTATGTAATAATGCTCACCATCTCTGATAGTGTGGAGCGGCAGATAGTTGGTCTGCTGCCCTCCGTTGACATAGGCACTTATCTTTCCGTCAGAGTCGCAGGTGATGTCCTGCAACTGTGCCGAACGTTTAGGCTGCTCCTTGAGCCTGTCGATAGGCATGATAGGGAACAGCTGGTCGATGCCCCACGAGTCGGGCATGCTCTGGAAGAGCGAGAAGTTACAGAAATATTTGTCAGCCATCTGCTTGTCGAGATTGCGTAAGTCGTCGGGCACATGCTTCTGATGATGTGCGAGTTCTGCCACTTCGTGGCTGATAGCCCAATAGAGCGACTCTATCTGTGCGCGTGTCTTCAGGTCGATAATGCCATGGCGGAACAGGTCGAGAGCCTCCTCGCGTATGTCCTCTGCATCGTGCCAATCCTCAAGCATGGAACGTGTGGAGAGTTTGTCCCATATCTCCGTTAGGTCGTGCACGAGCTGGTGGTCGTCTTCGTCCGGCTGGAAGTCTTCCGGCATCTGCGGAGCAGAGACACTCTCAAGGACATCGAGAATCAGTACGGAATGGTGTGCTGTCAGTGAGCGACCGCCCTCGGTGATGAGATTAGGGTGAGGTATTTCGTTCTTGTCGGACGCATCGACGAAGGTATATACGATGTCGTTGATATACTCCTGAATGGAATAGTTGACCGACGACTCCGAATTGCTCGAACGCGTGCCGTCATAGTCGACGCCAAGACCTCCGCCACAGTCGACGAATTCAATCTTGAAGCCCATGTTGTGGAGCTGCACATAATACTGTGCCGCCTCGCGCAGTGCTGTAGAGATGCGACGTATCTTCGTTATCTGACTGCCTATGTGGAAATGAATAAGCTTAAGGCAGTCGCGTAAGCCCATATCGTCGAGAAGGTCAAGAGCTATGAGAAGCTCGGAAGAATTCAGTCCGAACTTAGAAGCATCGCCTGCACTCTCCTGCCATCGTCCTGCGCCGTTTGACGCAAGTTTGATGCGTATGCCGAGATTAGGACGTACATTGAGCTTTGCAGCCGTATTGGCTATGACACGCAGCTCCGGCAGTTTCTCAACGACGAGAAACACTCGCTTGCCCATCTTCTGAGCCAGAAGCGCCATTTCAATATAGTTCTGGTCCTTGTGTCCGTTGCATATCACTATGGAGTCAGAATCCATATGTGTGGCAAGTACAGCGTGTAGCTCCGGCTTTGAACCTGCTTCCAGACCAATATTATACTTTGCGCCGTGGGATATAATCTCCTCTACGACAGGACGCATCTGGTTTACCTTTATCGGGAACACGATGAAATGATCAGCCTTATACTGATACTCTTTCGATGCTTTATCGAAGCATGCCGAGGTACTCTGTATGCGAGTGTCGAGAATATCGGGGAAACGCAAGAGCATAGGAGCACCGACATGACGCGTAGCAAGCTCATCGACGACCTCCTTCAAGTCGACTTGCACGTTGTCCTTACGAGGGGTAACATACACATGTCCCTTATCATTCACTCCGAAGTAGTTTATTCCCCAACCCTTGATATTATAGAGTTCCTTCGAATCTTCAATAGTCCATTTTTTCATTTCACGATAGGTTGTTTCTTTTTATTATATCGTTGTTGTTATATCGTAGTTTTCTTTTATCCCAAATCGGTCAATAGACTGCAGTGCCTTTTTATCTTTAACGAACAAAAGCTTTCCTGCTGCTTTCGTCAGTTTGTGTGGCATCTTACAAGCCTTATTGCCTCGTCGTAGCTCGCTAAGCCCACGGTAATAAGGCTGCTGGTATGCTCAACAATCAGACAAAATCACTTAGGAATCTATTGACTGATTTGGGCTTATACGTCAAGAATACGGCGAATCTTCTCAATATGCTCGGCAATCTTGTCGTAGTTGTCCATAAGGTTAACGTCGAGGATATGCTTTGCCTTAAGATAATACTGCTCACGCAGTGCGAGCTGTTGGCGTATGTATACGTCGATTTCTTCGGGCGTCTTGTCGAGCAGCAACGGACGCACTCCCTTGCCCAACTTAAGATGCTGCTGCAGAACTGCCGGTGTGGCTTGTAGATATACTGTCTCTGCCTGCCGGTTGAGATAGTCCATGTTGTCGAAGAAACACGGCGTACCACCGCCGCAGCTTATTACCACATTCTCAAACTCTGCCACTTCATGGAGCATATTACGCTCTATCTGTCGGAATCCTTCCTCACCTCGTTCGTCGAACAGCGACTTCACCGTCCTTCGCATACGACTCTCTATATACCAGTCGAGGTCGTAGAAGGTCACTCCGAGCGCCTTGGCAAGGTCTTTGCCTACGGTTGTCTTGCCGGCGCCCATATATCCGATCAGGACGATGCGAATCATTTCCTGCCTCTTTTTACTTTTGCCGTTGGGCGCACGGTTGTCTCGTCGACAATTCGCTTGCACTCCTCGTATGTCAGTTCGGCTGCACGTGCATGGAACTGCTTTGGCAGTCGATAGTTCTGACCGTCATAACTGATGTAAGGACCATAGCGACCGTTCAGCACTTCCATCATCGCATCCTCTTCAAAGGTTTTGATATGACGCTGCTGTTCCTGACTTTTCTTCTCCTCAATAAGGACTATAGCCTCATCAAGCGTGATAGTAAGTGGGTCGGCATCCTTAGGAAGCGAGACATATTGTTTGTTGTAAAGCACGTATGCACCGAAGCGCCCCATGCCTATGACAATCTTTTCTCCCTCATATTCGCCAAGCTCACGTGGCAGACGAAACAGCTCCAGTGCCTCTTCGAGCGTCAACGAGTCCATCGTCTTGTCTTTAGGCATCTGTGCGAAGCGTGGCTTTTCTGCGTCGTCGGCAGAACCAATCTGCACGACAGGACCAAAGCGCCCTATCTTCACGAATACAGGTTTGCCGCTCTTAGGGTCTATGCCTATCTCGCGCTCACCGGCTTTATGCTCCTGACGGGAATTCATCACTTTGTCCACCTGTGGCTCAAATTCCTTGTCGAAACTCTTCATCATCTTCGACCATTCTTTCTTTCCAGCGGCAATCTTATCAAACTCTGCCTCCACCTTTGCAGTGAAATCAAACTCCATTATGTCCTTGAAGTTCTCCATGAGAAAATCGTTCACGACAATGCCAGTGTCTGTAGGAATGAGCTTGCCTTTCTCGTTGCCGAAGACTTCCTTCTTCTGCTTTGAAGATATCTTGCTGCCTTTCAGCGTGTCAACCACATATTGTCGCTCTTCGCCCTTTTTGTCTCCCTTCTGAACATACTCACGCTGCTGAATAGTACTGATAGTCGGCGCGTATGTTGACGGGCGTCCGATGCCCAGCTCCTCCATTTTCTTCACCAGACTTGCCTCCGTGTAGCGGATAGGGCTCTGCGAGAATCGCTCTGTCGAAACAATCTCCTTGCTCTTCAATACATCACCTTTCTTCATAGAAGGAAGCATGTTTGCCACGTCATCGCCGTCGTTATCATCATCGATTGACTCTCGATATGCCTTTATGAAACCGTCGAAGCTGATTACCTCGCCATTAGCCACAAAATGTTCTTCCTGCCCGTCGATGTCGATTGTTACGGTCGTCTTCTCTATCACTGCATCTGCCATCTGCGATGCCAGCGTGCGTTTCCATATCAGTTCGTAGAGGCGACGCTCCTGCACAGTGCCCTGAATCTCCGGTTCATTCATATATGTAGGACGTATAGCCTCATGTGCTTCCTGGGCACCACGTGCTGATGTATGGTAATTGCGCACCTTGCTGTATTCTTTGCCGTAAAGTTTCGTCACCTCAGCCTTGCTTGCGCCAAGACAGAGCTGCGACAGGTTTACGCTGTCTGTTCGCATATATGTGATACGACCACTTTCGTAGAGCCTCTGAGCAATCATCATCGTCTGACTTACGGTGAATCCAAGTTTGCGTGTAGCCTCTTGCTGGAGTGTTGATGTAGTGAACGGCGGTGCCGGTGTGCGCTTCAATGGTTTCTTCGCAACAGAAGATACTGTGAACACAGAATCCTTGCAACGCTCAAGAAATGCCATTGCATCGTCGTGATTATGAAAGCGACGGTCGAGCTCAGCCTTAACCTCCTGAACGGTTCCGTCATTCTGTTCCATAAGGAATATAGCGTTCACACGATAATAGGTCTCGGCGTTGAAATTCTGTATTTCGCGCTCGCGGTCAACGATAAGCCTTACTACGACGCTCTGCACACGGCCTGCCGAAAGCGATGGTTTCACCTTACGCCATAACACCGGTGAGAGCTTGAAACCCACGATACGGTCAAGCACACGACGTGCCTGCTGAGCATTCACCAAGTTCATGTTTATGTGGCGGGGGGTCTCTATAGCGTTGAGAATGGCTGACTGGGTAATCTCATGAAAGACAATACGGCTTGTCTTCGCCTCGTCCAGTCCCAGCACCTCACAAAGATGCCAGGAGATTGCCTCTCCCTCGCGGTCCTCATCGGATGCCAGCCATATCTTCTTTGCAGCCTTTGCCTTTGCTTTCAGGTCGGCTACTAAGCGTTTCTTGTCGTCAGGAATTTCATAGCATGGCTGAAGTGTATTTGCGTCGATGCTTATTTCTTTTTTCTTTAGGTCACGGATATGACCATAGCTTGACATTACCTTGAAGTCTTTTCCAAGGAATTTCTCTATTGTCTTTGCCTTTGCGGGGCTCTCTACAATTACTAAATTATCCTGCATAATCTTTTATATGAACTGTTTTGCGACATAATTCACAGCCCTGCCATTTATGGCATTGCATCTTTTACGTGCTAAATTTGTTTGCAAAATTACACATTTTAGATATATACACCTTATTATAATTAGAAATTTCAGGTTTTTTAAGGGTTGAGGCTTTATATCAGAAATCGCCAAAATTGACTTGCACAGTTCAGGGAATGCATTATCTTCATGACGCATGCACATGATGCCCACGCCCACGCACCTGCACATTCACGCACACATATATTATATAGAGATAAGGTAAAGTTGAAAAAGAAGGTCGCTGCCGGTATTCGGCAAGTTAGAAATTGTTGTCGATGACTGCCCTGACGAGTTTACTGCCAAGCACAGCATATCCGTTGGAGACATCGACGCCGGCATAGTCCATCATGACTATGCCTGGACAGCGTCCACGCATCATCATCTTCAAAGCAAAGTGGTTGGTGTGGGTGGCATTGTCGCGGTAGCCGTCGGATGTGGCAAAGCATTCGTCCTCGAGCATTGCCTCGTTTGTGTAGGCAGAACAATGGTTGATGCGCAGTTCGCCAAAGGACGGTGTGATAAACATCCGCTCCATGCAACGTAGTTTAGTGTTCATCTTGCTGCCAATGGTCTCGTAATAATCCTGCACGAACAGCACGCCCTGCCCTTCGGCACTCCATATCCTTGCAGCGACCTGCGAGTGTATATCCTCGTCTGACGACCATTCTTCGATATAACCGCCCACCGGTGTGTCGGCATAATGCTTGCGGGCAAGCAGAAGAATCTTGCCCCGCATATCCGCCACAGTAAGGTCGGGACGATAATCGACGATGTGCCGACATATGTCACGCTGATAAAGAAAGCTTTTCATAGCTTCTTCCCACTCCGGATTACCTGCGTCGCCGTCGGTTTCATGACGAAACACTACGACAGCAAACTCCCCGGGATTGACTCTCACGGAGTCGATTATCTGCCGTATGGTCTCCTCGAAGCCGGCGTTGGTCTTCAGCCTGCCGTGGAAGATATGCAGATGATTATCGATGAGTGCCGGTCGAAGATCAAAGGCGCGGACACCTGCAGACCATTGCCCGGCTATACTGCACTCCTGTGTCTGACCAAAAACACGACCGTACTCCGCCCACTCTGTGGCAAACCCGTTGCCGGTTGCAGCATCGTGAGAGCCTGGAATGGAGAGCTGCGTCAGCAGCGTGTTGTCTGCCAGTCGCGACATCCAATTATCGGCACGCGACGTTTCATGCCCTGTCAAAAGAAAGGCTAGAACAAGAACAAAGACCCTTATCTTTTTTCCAACCGTAAAATCATAGTGTATGAACATACCATTATAACTTTGCATTCTGCGCCCTCTTTCACAGAGCGCCATAAAAAATCGAGTTTAAACCCAAAACGGCCAATAGACCGCGGTGCCGTTTTCTTATCAAAGAACAAGAGCTTTCCTAACTGCTTTCGCCCGCTTGTGTGGCATCTTACCAGTCTTATTACATTGATGTAGCCCGCTACGCCCACGGTAACAAGACTGCTAATCTGCTCAACAATCAGACGAAATCACTTAGGAATCTATTGACCGTTTTGGGTTAAAAGCTGTCGAGCCACGCCTTAAGATTCATGAGCATCTCCAGATGATAGGTAAAACCGGGCTGTATGCCCCAGCCGTGATTACCGTCAGGATAGACCATGAGCGATGCAGGCACATCATGTTTGTAAAGCTCGAAATAATAGTTCACTCCATTTGCCGGCACGACTATATCGTCGTCGTTGCTAAGACAGATGAAAGCCCGTGGTGCTGTACGCGACACCTGAGTGTCGTTGCTGTAGAGCAGTTCGTCTTTTTTCTTCGCATTTTTGCCAAGCAGATTGTCGTGACTGCCTTTGTGAGTGAACTCCGGATTCATAGTAATGACAGGATAAAACAATATCTGGAAGTTCGGCAACACGTCACTTTTAGCATGTGTAGCAATGGTAGATGCAAGATGCCCGCCGGCAGAGAACCCCATGATACCTACATCCTTAGCATTGATGTTCCACGCTTTTGCGTTAGCTCTCACCATACGCATGGCTTGCTCGGCGTCGCTTATAGGCACATTCTTGTTGCCGTGTGGCATACGATATTTCAATACTATGACGGCGATGCCCTGACGGTTGAAGAATGAAGCCCAGTCTTTGCCTTCATGATCTATGGCGAGCATCTCATATCCACCACCGGGACAGATGACGACGGCGCGTCCGGAGGCTTTCGATGCCTGTGGAAGGTAGACGAACACCTTTGCCGTGTCAGCAGCATCAGTGGATTTTTCTGCAGGTTTGCCCTGCCATAGAGGCAGCTCGAATTGTCGTTGTGCATTGACGCCAAGTACTGATGTCAATGTGAGTAATAGAATCAGTATTTTTTTCATCGTAAGTTTTTATTTGATTGATACAAAGTTACAAATTTCCATCGTAAATGAAAAGAACGCAGCTAAAGTTTTGCATTTATTGTGAAAATGAGTACTTTTGCATAACCATATAAATCAGTTATGAAGTCTATTAAAGAATTATACCGCATAGGCAGAGGTCCTTCCAGCTCTCATACCATGGCTCCACGCAAGGCTGCAGAACAGTTCCTCACACGCAATACCGATGCAGATCATTTCCTCGTGACCCTCTATGGCTCGCTGGCAGCTACAGGAAAGGGGCACATGACTGACGCTGCAATACTCGAGATATTAGAGCCGGCGGCTCCTGTGACTATCGACTGGCAACCGCAGACTTTTCTTCCATTCCATCCCAACGGAATGAATTTCAAGGCTCTGCGTAAGGATGACAGCGTCATTGATGACTGGACAGTGTACAGTGTCGGCGGCGGTGCCCTTGCCGAGGAGGGGAAACGCAAGGAGGACACTCCCGAAGTGTATGGCATGGGGCACATAGTAGACATCATCCGCTATTGCCGCACAAACGGTCGCACGATATGGGAATATGTAGAGGAGTGTGAAGGTAAGGAGATATGGGATTACCTTCGGGAGGTATGGCGTGTCATGCGCGAGGCTGTCGAGCGCGGTATCGTTGCCGAGGGCGTGCTCCCCGGACCGTTGCATCTGCAGCGTAAGGCGGCACAATACAACATCAAGTCGTCGGGCTATGCCGCATCGCTCCACAGCCGCGGACTGGTATTCTCGTATGCACTCGCCGTGAGCGAGGAGAACGCAGCGGGCGGAACGATTGTCACGGCACCTACATGTGGCTCGTGCGGCGTTCTTCCCGGTGTGCTGTATCACCTATGGAAGAGCCGCGACTTTCCGGAAATACGCATCCTGCACTCACTTGCAACAGCCGGACTGATAGGAAATATTGCTAAACACTCTGCTTCTATCTCTGGCGCCGAGGCTGGTTGTCAGGCAGAGGTAGGCGTGGCGTGCGCCATGGCATCAGCAGCATCATGTCAGTTGTTTGGCGGTAGTCCGATGCAGATAGAATACGCTGCCGAGATGGGACTGGAGCATCATCTCGGACTAACCTGCGATCCTGTATGCGGACTCGTGCAGGTGCCGTGTATAGAACGTAACGCCTATGCGGCAGCAAGAGCAATGGACTGCAACATCTATGCGTCGTTTACCGACGGCAGCCACCTTGTCAGTTACGACCGTATACTTGAGGTTATGATGCAGACAGGCAAGGACATACCTTCCATCTACCGCGAGACAAGCGAAGGCGGCATGGCGAAAGACTATAAGCAAATGGAGTAAGCAACGATATTATCCCACATCGTTCAATAGACCGCGGTGTCGTTTTATTATTAAGAGATAAAGGTTTCCTACTGCTTTCGCCTGCTTGTGTGGCATCTTACAAGCCTTATTACCTTGACGTAGCCCGCTACGCCTACGGTAAAAGGACAGGTAATCTGATAAACAATCAGATGAAAGCAGGCAAGGAATCTATTGACCGATGTGGGATTATCCTTTGTATATACGGTTGAAAAAGTGTCTGAAAAAACGGTAGGGAGTTAATTCTCCCTGCCGTTTTCTATATTATCCCAAAACGGTCAATAGACCGCGGTGTCGTTTTATTATCAAAGAACAAGAGCTTTCCTACTGCTTTCGTCCGCTTGTGTGGCATCTTACCAGCCTTATTACCTTGCCGTAGCCCGCTACGCCCGCGGTAACAAGACTGCTAATATGCTCAACAATCAGACGAAATCACTTAGGAATCTATTGACCGTTTTGGGATTATTGGTGTCCGGTAAAAACTGAATGAAAGTTCTGCAAGCCTTTATTTATCGGCACTACAGGCATGTATAGAGAATAGGGGCTTACTGTTTGGTTCAAAATGTAAGCATTACTAAAAACATTCATTTTGATTTTGTGTCTTCCACGAGCCAAGAAATGGTCGTTGTTTGCCGGACGGCGTAGGGGCGTGATTTATCACGTTCCGCAATATCTAAGGAACAAATAGTGCGCGCAATTGACTCAGCGCTGAAACGGAACGTGATAAATCACGCCCCTACAGGTTTCATCTTACTCAATTCTTCGCTATAATTTATTTACCGGACACCAATATTTCTATATATGTTGTTGAATTGCTTTATAGAAGTGCCTTTATCTCGGCATTGATGTCGCTCATCTGAGCATCGCGCTTGTAAGGAGTGCCATCTTTCTGAATGAGGAAGAATGTCGGAACTGACATCACATTGTAGCGTTCAACGGCGTCGCCGGTGACATCGCGTACACTGATCCAAGGCAGGGCTGCGGTCTGGGTCTTCCAGAAATGCTCGTTGCCGTCGACAGAGACCTGATATATCTCCAGTCCCTGTGCGTGATACTTGTTGTATATCTCGCGCATCATCATGATACGCTGATTAGTGTTCTTGTCAGCGAATGCGCAGAAATCGAGAAGCACTACACGACCTTTCAGGTCGGAGAGTTTACGTTGAACGCCTTTGTTGTCGGCAAGGTCGATATCGATAACACCCGACATATCAACCTTACTTGCATCAATCGCAGCATTCTTGCGTGCTTGGATTATACGCACGTTTTTCATGCCTTCGATAGCAATGTTGTGCAGGTTCTCGCCACGCACAGCACCAGGATGGAACGTATCCCAACTGGTTGCCACTGCTGCGAACACCTTAACGTCGTCCTCGCTGTTACGAGGATTGAAGATAAGACTGTAGCTATTGCCCACTACGACTGTCTGGAACAGAGCAAAATAGGAATACGATTTGTTAGGTTCCTTGAAGATATACTCACGTTTCACAAAGTTCTTGTATTTATCGACAACGTTGTTTATGCTGTCGGATACCATGCGTACCGATAGGTTCGGATTCTTCACGATGTCGTTAATCTGTCTCTGGAGCGTCATCTGGTGCAGTGCGAGCTCCTTTATCTTTGTGCAATCGTATGAGCCCTCGACGTCATACTTGTAAGCCATGCTCGGGTATTCCGCCTTGACGCTGACGGTCTCGGTGGAGTCTATTGAGATGTTCACTATCTGTCCTGCAATGCGCAGACGATAGAACTCCGGTGCATCGACAGCGTTTTTCGCAAATGAGAAAGCACCCTCCTCACTGAGTTTCACGGAGTCGACAGTCTCGACGCCGTCGAGACCGATATTCTCAAGATAGAGTGTCGAATCCTTTGCCTGCGTAATCGTTCCCTCAATATGAAACTTGCTCTTATTGTCGCATGATGTTGTTGCCAGCACAGCCATCACGAGTATTGCCGCTGACAGAATCTTGTGTAATTTATACATAATATTAATACTTTTCGACTGCAAAGATAACACAAACCGCAGACAATACAAAATAAATGGCTGTTTATTTTCATCGTCGGTTTATAGCCTGCCTTGCCATAATAATCGAGCTGGTAAGGACGCTGACAACACTTCATCCATTTGTCAGACGCAAGGGGGATAGAGCGCAAAGGAGAAAATGATTGCGACCGTGGTGAAAATGTAAAGAAATTACAGTTTCGATATAACGATGTAAGAAAATATGCGCAAGCAGAAAATAAGATAAATTACCGTTTGTAACAGTTTGATTTTCAGTAATCTATGAAACCGCCGTTTTTAGCGTCAAGAAACGGCGGTTTTAGACGCAAGAAAGGGCGGTTCTTGAGCCAAGAAACGGCGCTTTTTGAAATTAGTATCATCGGTTTTAGAAAACAGGAATGCAGAAACTGCTCATTTCGTTAATATTTTTGATTGTTTTATGCCGGTAGGAGTCGAGATTCGCCATGTATGTTTAACCCAAATAGATCAATAGATTCCGGACCGGTTTTGGCTGGTAAGATACCACACGAGCGGGCGAAAGCAGGAGGAAATACGTTTTTTCCAAGTAAAAGATCATCAGACTTTCCCGGCAACAAGAATCAGGTGATTGCGCTCACCCTGTGTCGTCGCGAAGATATACGTGTCGCCCCCGTCCTTAAGTTTCAGTTGTCGGCGCAAGTCTTGGGATGAGATCGGGAAGTTGCGCACTGCGATATTGGCACGTGTGATGAATGACAGATTACGTCGCAATTCTTTCTTATTCATCGATGAAACCGTGGAAATTTGAAACTTCCGACCGGGAAAATCAACGCTTTCATCGGCAATAAAGAGATTGGAATGCGCTCCAATCTTCTTCACCCCATAGCGTTCGCACAGCAGACCGAAGCAGCCCAGTTTCATCAGCGATGCGTTTGGTTCGAAGAGATACGAGCCCCGGCGTATCTCAGACGCGTCAGACACAAGCCTGACAGTCGACGCGACAGCGTCTGATGCGCGAAAAACAACGGTTTCATCGTCATTTACGGCATAACAGCGTAACGGCGCGTTACTGTCTCGACGAAGCACGACAAGCATCTCCTTACATTCGTTTCTCACAGAGACAACATGCACCTCACTGACACAGCCAAGGTCGCCGACGACCTTATGCCAGTCGAGCATCGGCGAGAGCTTAATCATTACCGTACGGGCTTTCTCAAGAAGCACGTCGCGCAATTCGATGACATTAGGTGTGCAGTCTTCCAGCGCATATGTGCGCGAGCCGTTCAAGTCGCGGCGAGCAGGGTCGAGATAAATAAAGTCAACCGGTTTCATCGTGCGAAGAAAGTCTACGCCATCGCCGCATACAACGTCGGCGTGATGCAATCCGAGCACCTCGAAGTTACGTCGTGCGATGTCACACAAATCAGCCAAACGCTCGACATAAGTGGCAGAGCTGAACCTGCGGGCAATGAAGGAAAAGTCGACACCGAACCCACCGGTGAGGTCGGTCATTGACACTCCTTTCTCCAATAACGATGATTTATACAACGCCGTCTGCTCGCTCGAGCACTGTTCCATGGAGAGGTGCGGCGGATAGATGATGTCCGCGCACTCCGCCCATGACGGCAATTTGGTACGCGCCGTCTGCCATCCTGCAATCTGATTCAGGGCAAATGCCATGTCGACCTCAGGATAACGACCGCCCTGAAGCGCCAGTTCACGCACATCACGTGCTCTGTTTAATAAAATGAAATCCTTTGTATCCAAAAAATGAAATTTGATTTTAATGATAAAGTGTTGCAACAAAGACACTTCGTCTGATGCAAAGTTATTGTTTTTTTATGTTAACGGAGAATGATTTATAGTATATTTTAAGTTAAATCGGAATTATTCTGTACAATATATTTTGCAGAATAAGAAAGAAACCATAACTTTGCTACAAGTTTTTCAATAACAATTCACATTATATATAATAATTAGACTTTAAGATTAAAGGACAAAACCAGCATAATTGATGACAAAGAAAATTTTAAGAACAGCATTAACCGCGATAGCGATGTCAATCGTCCTTCCTCTTTCAGCCCAGGGACAAAGCGCGACAGTCGGCACTCTCGACATTGACCTCGCCAAGGCTATTGAAGTGGCATTGGCAGAGAATCCAACCATTAATGTGGCTGACAAGGACATTGATCTGAAGAAGATTGCCGACACGGAGGCGTGGCAAAGTCTTCTGCCTACAGTTGATGCCAACCTCGGTCTGCAGCATTCCATTCAGGTTGCAGCCATAAAGACGGAGATGGGTAGTTTCAAAATGGGAAGAGACGGTACGACAACGGCTACCGGCAACATCACGCTTTCACTTCCTATCTTCGCTCCTGCCGTATATCAGAACATGAAGATGACCAAGGAGGATATTCTTCTGGCGCAGGAAAAAGCACGTGGCAGCCGCCTCGACCTGATTAACCAGGTGACAAAGGCATATTATCAGGCTCTGCTTGCAAAGGACAGCTACGAAGTGATGAAGAAGAGCTACAACTTGGCAAAGGAGAACTTTGAGGTGGTGGACAACAAGTTCAAGGTTGGCAGTGTCAGCGAGTATGACAAGATATCAGCCGATGTTCAGCAACGCTCGATGAGCTCTTCAGTGGTAAGTGCCGAAACAGGACTCACTCTGGCATTGCTCAAGCTGAAGGTGCTCATGGGCATAACAGAGAATGTGAATATCAATATCAACGATAATCTGCGTCACTATTCTGAGAATCTGTCGTTAGAAGATGCCAACAGCTCTGTCTTCGAGATTGGAAACAACACCAACATCCGGCAGTTGGACTACAACGCTGCACTGCTGCAACGCACAAACAAAATACTAAAGACCAACTTCATGCCCACTTTAGCCATGCAGGCAACATACCAATATCAATCGTACTCCAATCCTAATTGGAACATATTCAAGTACGCCTACTCTCCGAGTTCTTCGCTGGTGCTGTCACTGTCCATCCCTATCTTCCACGCAAGCAACTGGACTAAAATCAAGAGCAACAAGCTACAACTGGAGCAACTCGCCGACACACGCGAGAACACCGTACGCCAGTTGAACATGGCAATTGAGAGTTATCGCCGTAATATGGCATCCACAATAGCTCAGTTAGAGTCAAACAAAGAAGCAATCGTGCAGGCTGACAAGGCTGTGGAGATTACCGGTAAGCGCTATGAGGTAGGTCGTGGCACAATACTTGAACTGAACCAGAGTCAGACAGCGCTGACACAAGCAGAGCTTACCTATAACCAGAGCGTTTACGATTACCTTGTCAACAAGGCAGAACTTGACTATACACTGGGAAGAGAGACTCTTTTAAAATAAGACAAAGGATATCAAGACAGCAAAGAGGAAAAAGAAAATAACAATACAACGTATGAAAAAAATATTAGTAATGGCAATGGCATCAATGCTAATTGTTGCATGTGGGAATAAAGAAAAGAAGAATGCTGCTATTGTTGACGAAGTGCCACAGGTGAAGATCGCCACAGTGAACTCATCATCAATACCACAGACAGAGACCTATTCCGGTACAGTGGATAGCGATGTCAAGAACAATATTTCGCCAAACATGGCTTACCGTATCGAAAAAATCTTTGTCGAGGTGGGCGACCAGGTACGTCGCGGTCAGTGTGTCGTGCAGCTTGATGCCAGCAGTCTCAACCAATTGAAGATACAGATTGAGAACCAGACGGTGGAATTTAACCGCACAAAAGCACTTTATGAGATAGGCGGTGCGTCAAAGGCAGAGTACGACAATGCGGAGATGCAGCTGAATGTCATGCGTACACAGTATCGTCAGCTCTCACAGAACACACAGCTATTCTCTCCTATAAGCGGTGTTGTAACAGCACGTAACTACGACAATGGTGATATGTACGGCGGAACGCCAATCCTCACCATTGAGCAGACAAACCCTGTAAAGCTCAAGGTCAACGTATCGGAAGAATACTATAAGTTGACAAAGGTGGGGCAGACTGCCGACATCACCGTAGATGCTTACGAAGGAGAGAGCTTCACCGGAAAGATAACAATAGTATATCCAAGCATCGATCCTGCCACTCACACCTTCCCAATAGAGATTACTATCAGCAACTCTGCACAGAAGGTACGCCCCGGAATGTTTGCCCGTGCCACCATAAACTTCGGCAACCAGCAGCATGTCGTTATTCCCGACGAGGCTCTCGTAAAGCAAATTGGTGCCGGCGACCGCTATGTCTACGTGTACAATCCAGAGACAAAGACCGTAGCATACAATAAAGTTGAACTCGGCAAGCACCTTGGAAAGAACTACGAAATACTCTCCGGAGTAGAGCCCGGCAATCAGATTGTGATTGCAGGACAGAGCCGTCTGAACAACGGAAAGAAGGTAGAAGTGGTGAAATAAAAGGAATACACAACAAACAGAAAAAGATAATTCTATGACATTATACGAAGGAGCGGTCAAACGACCGATAATGACAAGTCTATGCTTCGCAGCAATCATCGTCTTCGGTGTATTCTCGTTCGCCAAGTTGCCTATAGACCTGATGCCTGATATCGATACGAACTCCATAATGATACTTACCTATTATAATGGTGCTTCGGCTGAAGATATAGAAAATAACGTCACGCGTCCTCTCGAGAACTTACTCAACTCGGTCGAGCATCTGAAGCACATCACCTCACAGTCACGCGAGAATGTCAGTGTGGTAACGCTTGAATTTGAGTATGGTTACGACATTGATGTCCTGACGAACAGCGTCCGCGACAAGCTCGATATGGTGTCATCGGCATTGCCTGACGATGCTCAGACGCCTATATTGTTCAAGTTCTCTACCGACATGATTCCCATTCTTCTCCTCTCAGTGCAGGCAGAGGAGTCGCAGAAAGCATTGTATAAGATTCTTGATGAGAATGTTGCCAACCCCTTGGCGCGTATCGATGGTGTGGGAACGGTGTCTATCTCCGGCGCGCCGGAGCGTGAGATCAACATCTACATGGACCCTCAGAAGATGGAGGCATATGGCATTTCGCCTTATCAGGTCAGCGCTGCCATCAATGCCGAGAACCACAATGTGACCAACGGTACTGTGGATGTCGGTTCGCAGACCTTCACCGTGCGTGTGGAGGGCGAGTTTAAGGACCCGAAACAGATGTACGATGTCGTTGTCGGTTCCAAGGGCGGCGCCAATGTCTATCTGCGTGATGTTGCCCGCATCGTTGACGATGTCGAGGAGCGTGCGCAGCGTACTTTCAATAATGGTCAGCAGGGAGCGATGATTGTAGTGCAGAAGCAAAGTGGTGCAAACTCTGTGGCTATCGCCGACGAAGTGCTGAGCATGATGCCGCAACTGCAGAAAAATCTCCCTTCCGACGTCAAACTCGGTATCATCGTCAATACGTCCGACAACATCAAGAACACCGTAGGTTCTCTTCAAGAGACCATTGCTTACGCCATGCTCTTCGTCGCTCTCGTGGTATTCATATTCCTCGGACGCTGGCGTGCCACACTTATCATCGTCATCACAATACCGATGTCGTTGATTGCATCAATGATATATCTATATGCCACCGGTGGTTCGCTCAACATGATATCGCTGTCGTGTCTCTCAATCGCTATCGGTAATGTCGTCGACGACGCCATAGTGGTATTGGAGAATATCACGACACAGATAGAACGAGGGGCAGACAGCAAGCAAGCAGCCCAGCATGGTACGCAGGAAGTAGCTATCTCTGTAATTGCATCTACGCTGACCATGATTGCAGTGTTCTTCCCTTTGACAATGGTGACAGGTATGACCGGTGTGCTGTTCAAGCAGCTTGGTTGGATGATGTGTATCATCATGACCATCTCTACTATCTCTGCTCTTACCTTCACTCCTATGCTCTGTTCGCTGATGCTGAAGCTTAAGAAGAAGCAAAGCAAATGGTTCAAGAGGTTCTACACTCCTGTAGGAAAAGCGCTTGACGGCCTTGACCACTGGTATGAGCGCCGTATTCACTGGGCTGTACGTCATCGTTGGACCGTCATGAGCGCCTGTCTTGTGTTCGTCGGCGTTACTATCGTTACAGTCGGTGCCGTAGGAATGAAGTCAGAGTTCTTCCCTACCAACGACTCCGGTCGTGTGGGAATATCAATCCAGATGCCTGTCGGTACTCGAGTAGAGAAGACCGAGGCTGTTGCCAAAGAGCTTGTAGAGAAGTGGCAGAAGCGCTACGGCAAGGACATGGAGTCATGTAACTTCACCGTTGGTCAGGCAGGCGACAGGAATACCTTCGCTTCTCTGTCAGAGAGTGGCTCACACATTATATCGTTCAATATACAGATGGTTAAGTCGAATCAGCGTACGAAAGGACTTGCACAGATATGCGACGAGATGCGTGCCGACCTGAAACAGATACCTGAACTCGACAAATATCGAGTAAACCTCGGCGGCAACCAGGGTGGCGGAATGGGCGGACAGAGTGCTGCATCATTCGAAATCTACGGCTACGACATGGATGCCACATACGCTGTTGCGGAAGAATTAGCAGAGAAGTTGCGCGATAACAAGATGATTGCCCAGGTAAACATCTCACGCTCTGACTACCAACCAGAGATTGTTGTCAAGTTTGATCGCGAGAAACTTGCAAGCCAGAACCTCGGCATGACGACCGCTGCAGGATATATACGCAACCTCATCTACGGTTCACAGCAGTCATACTTCCGTGAGGATGGCGAGGAATACGATATCCGTGTGCGCTATGAGCCTACCGCACGTGTGTCGTTCCAGGATATTGAGAACATGAGCATTCCCAACGGTCTCGGCGGTTACGTGAAGATAATGGATATCGGTACGGTGGAGGAAAGTGCTATCCCTCCTTCTATCGAGCGTAAGGACCGCCAGCGTTATGTCAACGTCAATGCCGTTCTTGCTGCCGGTCATGCACTCTCCGAAGGTGTAGAGCCGGACGTTCCATATACGAGAAGATGAGCCTTTCTAACGGTGTGACAGTTCAGGTGGCAGGTTCTTACGAGGACCAGCAGGACTCTAACCGCGACTTGGGACAGCTTGGCATCATTATTATCATCCTTGTGTTCATCGTGATGGCGGCTCAGTTCGAGTCACTCACGTATCCGTTCATCATCATGATCTCCGTTCCGTTTGCCTTCTGCGGTATCATCCTCGCGCTGGTACTTACCGGGACCACGATGAATGTGATGTCGATGCTCGGTGGAATCATGCTTATCGGTATCGTTGTGAAGAACGGTATCGTGCTCATCGACTACACCCAGCTGCTCCGCGAGCGTGGCTACGGTCTGATATATGCTGCACAGACAGCAGCAAGAAGCCGTCTGCGTCCAATCCTTATGACATCATTGACGACCATTCTCGGTATGACACCAATGGCTCTCAGCCATGGTGTTGGTGCAGAGATGTGGCGTCCGATGGCTATAAGTATCATCGGTGGACTCGTCGTGTCGACAATGCTCACACTCATATACGTCCCTTCAATGTTCTGTATCTTCGGTTCTGTAGGTGTGAAGCGCAAGCGTCGTAAGCTACGCCAGGACCGCGCACTCGACAGCTACTGGCAGGAACATGCCGCAGAGGAGAAGCTCATAGCAAAGGCAGTAAAGCGTCATAATTCATAAAAAACACAATCGTCATAACAAAGATATTATGAAGACAGTATTTATAGCATACGACAAGGCACTTCACGATTTGGTCGTTGCTGCCTTAAATTCCTCGCTCTGCAAGGGATTCACCGTGCTGCCTGAAGTCCACGGACAGGGCAGTGTAAGCGGTGAACCGCATATGGGCTCTCACGCATGGCCCTCAACAAACAGTGCAGTGCTCACCGTTTGCGACGGTCAAAAGGTGCGACCACTGCTCGATCGCTTGCGTAAGATAGACTTGGATAATCCAATGCTTGGTCTGAGAGCATTCGTATGGGCTGTTGAGGAATCAATTTGAAAACTCGCAAGCCACACGTTCCGATTTGGGTTTACTGCTTCATTGCCCAGAGCGGAACGTGATAAATCACGCCCCTACGCTGA
>CAJPPF010000027.1 GCA_905372445.1 uncultured Prevotella sp.
CCATGCTTCCTTACTGCTTTCGTCCGCTTGCCGACATCTGCGCTGCCATTACATCTCGCCGTAGCTTGCTACGCCTTCGATGAAACGACAGCACATCTGCTCAACAATCGAACACAATCAGTCAAGGACTCTAATAACCGATTTGGGTTAAATCAAGTGCATACCGGCTGCTTCGCATTCGCGGCGCATCTCGTCGGGCCATATTGAAGCTTGTATCTCTCCTATGTGTGCTTTGTGAAGAAGCACCATACAGAGTCGGCTCTGACCGATTCCTCCACCAATGCTCAATGGCAGTTCGCCTGCGAGGAGGCGTTTATGGAAATATAGCTCACTGCGTTTTTCCTCTCCTTCGAGGGCAAGCTGATACAGCAGACTGTCGCGGTCTACGCGTATACCCATAGAACTCAGTTCGAAGGAGCGGTTCAACACGGGATACCAGATTAGTATGTCGCCGTTGAGCCCGGCAAGACCGTTGTCACCCATCGTCGACCAGTCGTCGTAGTCGGGGGCGCGTCCGTCGTGTTTCTTGCCGTCAGACAGTTTGCTGCCAATGCCGATGATGAACACCGCACCGTATTTCTCGCATATTGCATCTTCACGCTGTTTCGGTGATAGGTCGGGATACATCTGCAATAGCTCCTCGCTGTGGATGAAGTGAATATCTTCGGGCAGAAAGGGTTTCAACTGCGGGAATGTCTCGCACGTCAGATATTCGGTGCGACGTATGGCGGCGTATATGCGACGTACTATGTCTTTCAGGAAACCGACAGTGCGCTGTTCTTTTGTAATGACAGCCTCCCAGTCCCACTGATCAACATAGAGCGAATGCAAGTTGTCAAGTTCCTCGTCAGCACGTATGGCGTTCATATCGGTATAAATGCCATAACCCTGACGTATATTGTGCTCTGCAAGGGTGAGACGCTTCCATTTAGCAAGCGAATGTACGACCTCTGCCTTTGCATCGCCGAGGTCTTTTATTGGGAAGGTAACAGCGCGCTCAACACCGTTCAGGTCGTCGTTTATACCAAGCCCCTTTAGTACGAAGAGTGGTGCGGTGACACGGCGTAGACGCAGTTCGGTGGAGAGATTCTGCTGGAAGAAGTCTTTTATGAGTTTTATACCCTGTTCTGTCTGTTGCATATCAAGCGATGCAACATATCCTGATGGCTTTATGATATTCATTTGTTTATTGTTTTGACTTTTTGCGACGACAAAGGTACGAAAAATAATCTATTTGGCAAACAAGGCTTGTATTATTTTCGCAAATAGACAAATCGTCGTCATTTTATCCGTCTTCAGCAGCTTATCCCAGTTCCAACTCGAACTCGTCGATAAGCATTTGGAAGGCAGAATCCTCCTCTTTCAGTGTTTTGAATGCCTCCGGCTTGGTGAGCGAGTATTTTATCTCACCCTTGTCGGCAAGATGGAAAGACAGGTCAATGACGCTGTTGCTTAGGTTCTTTTGCAGAGTAAGCACTATGCGCTGTCTGATAGCCTCTATCTGTCCGAGAAGCATCTTGTTCTCCACGGCAGCCTCGACGTGAGGATAATCAGACATTTTGAGGTGAATGTTCTTCATTCTGATAGCAAGTGCCTTGTACTCTGGAATCTGCATCATGCGGTTGCACATTGAATACCAGGCAAGATTCACCCCGTCCTCATCGAACACCTTATCTTTGCTTATTACAGTTTCTTCAATTGTTGTCTCTTCTGCCTTTGCCGCATCCTCTGCCTTCTTTTGTCCTGAGAAAGTGTAGCCGAGGTTCTTAAGGCTCATTTTAGGAACAGAGTTTGCCTTTGGAGCAGATTCGGGCGATTGCACCTTGGCTGTTGTGTTGCTTGATACGTTAGGGGCAGTCGCAGTCACCTGCGGGGCTGCTTTCTCAGACTGCACCTTACGTACTATGTTTTTGAACAGGCTTTTCAAATGCTTAGGGCTACGCCCCGAGGAAGGCGTGTCGTCGTCCTGTGTAATCTGTGACACTTGTATGAGCGTCAACTCCACAAGCAGTCGTTTATTACTTGACTGCCGATAGTTAATGTCGCACTGATTGAGTATGCGCAAAGTCTCATAGAGGAACTTTGGCAGGCATTTCGCCGCTTGTTCAACGTAGCGTGCTTTCTGCTGTGCGCTGACTTCGAGCAGCTGCATTGTCTGCGGATCTTTCGCAAGCATCACGTTGCGTACATGCGATGCCAGACCACTGCAGAGGTTACCTCCGTCAAAGCCTTTCGAGAGAATACTGTCAAGCAGAAGCATCACGTCGCTGACCTTGTTCTCGAGAGCGAGGTCTATGATACGGAAATAGTTATCTGCATCGAGAACGTTTAGGTCTTCGATGACTTTTTCGTAAGTGATATTGCCCTGGCAGAAACTTGCCACTTGGTCGAAGATTGACAGTGCGTCGCGCATTCCGCCGTCAGCCTTCTCAGCTATCACCGCCAGCGCCTCCTCATCGTATGTGTAGCCTTCTTTGTCGGCTACCATTTTAAGATGGTCTATGGTGTTCTGTACATTCATTCGCTCGAAGTCGTAAATCTGACAGCGAGAGATGATTGTCGGCAGGAGTTTGTGTTTCTCCGTGGTCGCAAGAATGAAGATTACGTGTGCCGGAGGTTCCTCGAGTGTCTTAAGGAAAGCATTGAACGCCGCAGTTGAAAGCATGTGTACCTCGTCGATGATGAATACCTTATAGGTTCCAACCTGCGGTGGTATGCGTGTCTGCTCCATTAATGACTTGATGTCCTCTACAGAGTTGTTGCTGGCTGCGTCAAGTTCGAAGATGTTGTACGACCGCTGCTCTTCAAATGAACGGCAGCTTTCACACTGTCCACACGCCTCGCCGTCGGCTGTAGGAGTCTGGCAGTTGATTGCCCGTGCGAAGATTCGGGCGCAAGTGGTCTTTCCTACGCCACGTGGTCCGCAGAAGAGATAGGCATGCGCAAGTTTGCGTGTCTTCACTGCATTCTTCAGTGTTGTAGTGAGTGCGCTCTGCCCTACTACGGAGTCGAATGTCATAGGACGATACTTGCGTGCAGAAACAATATATTCCATACTTTTGTTTTTCCGTTTGTGGCGCAAATTTACAAAAAATAAATGAAACCATTCACTTAAAAATTCCTAATAATTCAGGCATTAATCTTTTTCGATAAGTCTTTTTCTTATTTTTGCAATTAAAATCAGATCTCATCATGGCAAAGTTTGAGTATATATTCAATTTCCTCGGGCATTATAAGTATCTTATTACAATAGTGTTTGGATGTCTGTTTTTGTTTCTTTTGAGTGAAAACAGTATTGTCAACCTTATAAAACTTGATATGCAAAAAGCTGATTTAGAAGAAGAGATTGAACGCTACAACAAGCAGGATGCAGACTCTCGCCGTCAGCTTGACGAATTGAAGACAAGTCCGAATGCCGTTGAGAAGGTGGCGCGCGAACGCTACTTCATGAAGAAGGACAACGAGGATGTGTTTGTACTCAGCACAGACCAGCCGACAAATAATACTAACGATAATAATGATAAGTCTGAATAAAAAAGAAATACATAATGGAATTAGAGAATAGTCAGTTTCGCCATCTTACAAAAGCAGAATCGTTTCTGCTTATAATGGGTAGTGTGCTTATGGTGGTGGGAATAGGATGTTATGTTTTTATGTATCATCAACTCATTGCCGCAGCGGTGTTCCTAACAGGAAGCCTCCTGTTTGCAGTGCAGTGCTTTCAGATATATAACGGTAAAGACATTACGCTGCGCAGACTGAAAGGCATAATGAACATGGCAAACCTTATGTTTATCCTTGCCGGCATTCTTATGCTTGACACTGCCATGACATACATTGCCATACAAGACCCTTTAGGAGAACACCATCGCTTCATTAGTAACATGTTCACCAATTGGCAGACATACGTGGAATTCGTTTATAACAAATGGCTAATCCCGCTGATCATCGCCGTGGTTCTGGAGCTGTATTCAACACATCGCATATCGCGCGAACTTGCAAAGAAATCTCAGGAATAAAACCAAGCTAAAGGAAAAAAACTCTAAAAGCATAGCGCATAACTTTAAATTCAGTAAAAATATTCGGCTGTTAGTTACTTACTTAGTATATTTGCCATAGAATATAACGCAATGAAAAAAATAATCTCAATAATACTGACCTCAGTAGTTTTCACTACCCTTACGTCTTGCATAGCATCATATAATGTGCAAGGTTCATCAAACATATCCACACTCGACGGCAGAAAGCTTTACCTGAAAGTCTTAAAAAACAATGAGTTCAAGAACATAGACTCTTGTGATGTGGTGCATGGTCAGTTTTCTTTCAACGGTGCACTTGACAGTGTGCGTATGGCAAACATCTTCATGGAGGATGAGCAGCTCATGCCTATAGTGCTTGAAAAAGGAAATATAAGCGTTAAAGTTGACGATACTCAGCTGCAGGCAACAGGCACTCCGCTTAACGAGAGGCTGTTTGAATTTCTCAAAGACTACAACAAAATTCTTGGTGAGCGCGACGATCTCGTTCATCGCCATGACCAGGCTATCATGAATGGAAGCGATATGAATGTTGTTATACGCCAGCTTCAGGACGACGAGCTTCGTCTTACTGCAATGCAGGACTCGCTCGTGACAAACTTTGTGACAGATAACTTCGACAATGTGCTTGGTCCCGGAGTGTTCTTCCTCGTCACAATAGGTTATCCGTACCCAGAGCTCACACCTTGGATTGAAGATATTATGAGCAAGGCAACGGATAATTTCAAGAGCGATCCATACGTTAAGGACTTCTACTCGAAGGCTCAGGAGAACCAACAGATTATGAATGGTCTGCGCGAAATGCCTAAACATAACAGTGTGCCGCATTATCCTGACATGTCAGCACCAGCTGTGGCAGCTCCGACACCTAATCAGTTGGCACAACCAACAGGACATCCGTAGTCTTCCAACCCATTAAAACAAAGACACCTTATGAGCGGTCTTTGCCACTGAAGTATGCTGCATTCGATTAATGTAACATAAGATATTATTCTATGAGAACTTTGATCTCTGGAGGTCTGATAGTCAATGAGGGATGCCAGATGCAAGGCAACATCATTATCGATGACGACCAAATAAAAGAAATAACGGCAACAACGGAAACACCCCGTGGTAACTTCGATACTATTGTCGATGCCACGGGATGTTGCGTTATGCCCGGTATCATTGACTCACATGTGCATTTCCGCGAACCGGGTCTGACGTATAAGGCAGACATCAACACAGAGAGTCGCGCAGCCGCCTATGGAGGAGTGACGACATTCTTTGAGATGCCGAACACCAAACCGCATACGACAACGGCAGAGGCTCTTGAGGAGAAGTTCCTACTGGCGCGCCACAGCAGTCATGTGAACTATTCCTTTTTCCCCGGCGCCACCAATAACAATGAAGACTTCCTGCGCGGACTGGACATACATCGTGTTCCCGGCATCAAGCTCTTTATGGGTTCTTCGACAGGCAATATGCTCGTCGACCGGCGTGAGGCTCTGGACAGAATCTTTGCACTGGCAGCGGAGCGCAATCTCGTGCTTATGGCGCATTGTGAGGATGCAGCGACAATAAGCAAGAACATGGCAGCCGTAAAAGAGCAGCAAGGTACCGACGATCCGTACATCACGTACCATCACGTCATACGTTCTGCAGAAGCATGCTATGAGTCAACGCGCCTTGGCGTGGAGTTGGCAGTGAAACATGGGACACGTTTTCATGTAGCACATCTTTCGACAGAGCGTGAGATACCTCTTCTTGCTGACGGCGTAGCACACAGCGGCTATCGTGAAGACGGCATGGCGCGGATTACTGCCGAGGTGTGCGTACCGCATCTTCTATTCACATCCGATGATATTTCTTGCTTTGGAGCACTCATCAAGTGCAACCCTGCCGTCAAGAGTATCAACGATCGTGAGGCTTTGCGCAGAGAACTCAACGGGCAGTTACTATGCACTGTATCAACCGACCATGCACCTCACTTGCTTGATGAAAAAAGCGGAGGTGCTGCCAAGGCGATGTCGGGCATGCCGATGGTGCAGTTTTCCTTACCTGTCATGCTCACACTTGCAGACCAAGGAGTGCTGTCAATGACACAACTTGTGCAACTGATGTGCCACAATCAGGCACGTCTGTTCTCATTACGTAATCGCGGATTCCTGCGCCCTGGGTATAAGGCTGATATCACTATCGTGAAGAAAGAACCGTGGTTGGTGACAAAAGACTGCATAATGAGCAAATGTGGCTGGAGTCCTATTGAGGGAAAACGATTGGGCTGGCGAGTGATGACAACGATATGCAATGGACACATTATATATAATAACGGTCAGTTCGACAGCAACTACCGCGGAGAAGAAGTTGCGTTCAGATGAAATATGATGCACGTAGTTGATGCCACGCGACATTTTATAAGAAGACAATCAGACAAAATCACTATGCTAAGAATCATTTACATAATATATCAGTTGTTCATCGTGTTGCCCATAGGATTATTGGCAACCTTTCTTACTGCCGTGTCTACCATTATCGGGTGTTCGCTTGGCGGACAACGCGTGTGGGGATATTATCCCGGTAAGTTATGGTCACTGCTCCTAATACGTCTGTTCCTGTTGCCGGTTAAGGTTGAGGGCAGAGAGAATATCGTCGACAGTCAGAGCTATGTGTTCTGTCCAAATCATCAGGGAGCATTCGATATATTCCTTATCTACGGTTTTCTTCAACGCAATTTTAAATGGATGCTTAAACAGTCGCTGCGCCACACACCGTTCATCGGTAAGGCTTGCGAGTCGGCAGGTTTTGTTTTCGTCGACAATCACAGCCCTAAGAAGATTCAGCGCAGCTATGATGCTGCACGGAAAATTCTCAAGAATGGCATGAGCATCGTTATTTTTCCTGAGGGCCGCCGCACATTTACAGGCGAGATGGGACCATACAAACGCGGGGCGTTCCTGTTGGCTGACGACCTGCAACTGCCCGTTGTTCCGGTAACGATAGAAGGTTCGTTCGATGTGATGCCACGTACACGCGATTTCCATTTCGTCAAATGGCATCCTCTGCGCCTCGTCATTCATAAGCCTATTCAGCCTATTGGCAAAGGACAGGAGAATGTCAGCTATCTGCTTGAACAATCAATGAAAGCAACGAAAAGCGCGCTTACCAGTCATGTGTCTGCCACCGGGAACGAGTAGACATAACCTTTTCGTTCTCACAAAACAATATCAATGCACGAACCTCTGAATACTTTTTGTATTGAGTGACAATCTTAATCCCAAATCGGTTAATAGATTTTGGTTAAAAGATAGTGAAAAACAGGTGAAATATTGTTGTTTTTGGATAATTTATTTAAATTTGTACTCATTATTCATCTTAATTCGAAAGAAAGCGTTTAATTTGACTCTGCCGTTTTCTATCGAAATCTATTAACAATAGAGTCTTTGTAAATAACAGTATGAAACTAACTTTATTTCTAAGGAATCTTTCTTTTTATGTTTTGGTGTGCATTTCGGGAATAGCCTCTTCTCTAAAAGCTCAAACTCTAAGCATGTCATTCAACCCGGTAGCTTTTAGTGATTACATCAATGCCCCCATTGAGAATTTCACACAAGCATTTACTACCAATGCCGAAGGAAAATACATGGCAGTTTACAATGGAAAGAGCTATCAACTCTCGGCAAAAGCTGATTCAAAAGCGTTGTTGGAATTTATGCAACTCATTCCTGACAACGGAACAAAGAATGATGTTATCGATATTCTCAATATTGGAAAAGACGCAGCTTTGCCATTGGGTGGCTTCATGGGAACGAAATTTTCGGGCACATCAGGAGGAATTAAGAAAACTGTCAATGAAACCATCGATTTGCTCAATAATGCCAATGCAGGACTTCGCATTTCATCGATTTTCAACCCCAAAGCAGGAGTTTATTTTGTGATTGATTACCAAGATGGAAATTACAAGCTTGTGTTGACACGCAATGTGCTCCCTCTTTATGTTGATGAGCTTTCGGCATTGGTTGGCACTAATTTTGAGCAATTCTATCAAGAACATTTTTATATATCGAACAAAGTTAACATGTTTGGTATGATTAGTTTGTACTTTGATGCGGTGCGCAACAGCGACAATGTTAATTTCAACATGAATTGTGAAGCCGATGGTTCCAAAGAGAAAATCAAGGAAATAAGCATTTATTTGAACAAAAATGACAATCTAAATATTGATAAATCCATAGAAATATGGAAAAAAGAAGTCACAGCATTTCTTGCCATTTTCAACAAAAATCCTGTAAAAATCTATTCAACCGATGTTTTTGGAAGTGTTAAGCAGAACTTTTCAACATTAGAAGAAGCCATCAACTTTGTTACAACCAATCAACGCAAAGATGGAGTTATCGTTTCTGTTGAAGTGGGCATGAATGTTGCCAATTTAATCATTAATCAAAAAAATGTGTACTATCTGTTTCAACAAAATAGCAAGAAACCTGCTGTTGTGGTTAAATATAACCTACCAGCAGATTCGCCGCTGTCGTTTGAAATAGAAGCAAATGCAGAAGTTTTGGTTGATTGGGGCGATGGAAATCAAGTAAGTGCGGGTAGCAATCAAAGCATGATAAGCGGAAAATTGCGCGGTTCTGAAGTAAAACTTTATGGCGACATTCTTAGTTTCAACTGCGAATCGACCAATGCCCAAGCCTTAGACATCAGTGGAGCACCCAACATGAGCGAAATCCTGTGTGCACACAACAATATCGACAAGCTGATGCTTAGCTATAATCCAAAACTTAAGTCGATTGATTGCGAAAAGAATAGACTAACCTCTTTGAACACAAGCAAGCTGGTTAATCTTGAGAAGTTGCTTTGCTCTGAAAATCAGTTGCACGCAATCGATATCTCCAACAATAAGGCATTGAAACGTCTCATGATTGCTGATAATGGATTGACCACACTTGATGTTTCGTGCAACAAAAAGCTCAATGTGCTCAATTGCTCTAACAACAATATTGAAACTCTTGATTTGCAGGAAAACGGAGAACTGCTCCAACTCATTGCCGGCAACAACAAACTTTCAACCATTGATTTAACAAAATGTGCTCAATTGGAGAGACTGGTGCTAAAAGGCAATGCCCTCAATGAGATTAATCTTGAAAATATGCCAAATTTACAATTCTTAGATGTCTCAAAAAATAAATTGCGCAGAGTAGAGTTGGCTAAAATGAACAACCTTGTCGAATGCATGTTGCAAAGCAATGAACTCACCACTGTCAACGCGCAAAACATGCCAGCAGTTATGCGTTTGAACGTGGCATGCAATAAGTTGGAAGATTTAGATGTTGAAAAGAACATCAAATTGCGTGATCTCTACATCTACGGCAACACAATGAAACACGATGCCACTCTCTCGATTGCTCAAACCATCTATGATCGTAGTGGTGAAGGAGTGCCAGGACACATCTATGTGGTGGGAAGTAATTTGTCGCAAGATAATCAGATTACGAAATCGACGGCAAGCATGTTGATTGGCAAAAATTGGGAAATGTATAGGATAGAAGAGGACAGTGATGGGAATCTTCAAGAGTTTTTGTTAACAGTTGAAGATTTTGAAGATTTGCCTTCGTCCATAACATCGACTACAGACGAAAACAATAAATACACTTTGCAAGGGCGCATTCTTGGTTGCAATGAAGTCATGACTGGAATACAAGTGTATAACCTTGCCGGCAAGCTTGTAGACAGATGTATGCAAAAAGGTTTGCAATATGACCTTTGCAACCTTCCGAACGGCATTTATGTGTTTGTAATATCTGACAAGAACGATAAACAGCAAGTGCTCAAGATTACCCTCAAATAAAACCATAACTTGCTACTATTCCTTTTTAGGAACAGAGTAAAGCTCCAATATATTAAACCCGAATCGGTCAATAGAGCGCAGTGCTTTTTTATATCAAAGAAAAAAAACTACTGCTATTGACCGGTTTGGGATTATGTCGCATATAACGACAGGCGTCACATTCTGCCCATATACGGAGTGGAACAGCCGTTCTCGTTTATTATAGTCATCCCATTAAAAAGCAAGGGAACAAAATGACTATATACTGGATATAACACAGTAAATTACATACCTTATTTATTATTATTGGTGTCCGGTAAACCAATATCTGAACCCTTCACTACAGATGCAATCGCGTATAAACCGTTTCAGTCTATAAGTTCGCTTTCAGGAATGTGGTGCATTCCTCGAATGAGTTGAACGTGTTCTGCTCGGGAACAACATGCGGTATGAGTTGCATCTTCTCAAGAAGGTAACGCGGTTGTGGCTGAATGATAGTCATCAGTACAATCTTACCCCTCTGCTGAAGTTCCTTTATTGCCGATTCCATTGCATACACACCACTTTGGTCCATGAACTTCACCCGCTTCATTCTCAATATGACAATCTCCGCATCATCAGGCACAGCCGCCATAACTTTATTGAAACCGTTGATGCTGCCGAAGAATATCGGACCATGAAAACGCTCGATGAATATCTTGCGCTTTATATCATCTGGCAGCCCGGCTTCATCAGCCCAAGGACTCTCCGGTTCAGTAGCGTTCATCGTTACGTAGCTGCCTTCGGCAAGGTCGCTCACGCGTTTCATGAACAACACACAGGCAATGACCATGCCGATGCCGACAGCTGTCAGCAAGTCGACAAAGACCGTTGTGAAGAACACGACGACGAGCACGAAGGCATCAGCCTTTGGAATCTTGCGTATATCGCGGAAACCGCGGAAGTCGATGATACCCCAGCCTACCGTGATTAGTATTCCGGCAAGCACCGATAGCGGAACATACTTGACCAATGTTCCTGCTCCGAGCAATATAGCAAGTAGGAATAGCGAGTGAATCATTCCCGACAACTGTGTGCGTCCGCCTGATTTAACATTCACCACAGTCCGCATTGTAGCGCCGGCGCCGGCTATGCCACAGAACATTCCTGAAACGGCATTGCCTATACCCTGACCAATCAGCTCCTTATTTGAGTTATGATGTGTCTTCGTGATGTTGTCGGCTACGACCGACGTGAGAAGTGTATCGATACTTCCGAGACCGGCAAGTGTCAGTCCCGGTATTATTGCAGCCTCTGTTAGTGCCCACCAGTCAAGCCCGGCAAGACTCACCTTGGTAAAGAACGGCATTGGCAGACCAGAAGGAATCTCGCCGATGGTCATGCTCTTGTCGATGCCTGTAAACAGTGACACGAACGTAAGAACTATGAGGGCAACAAGTGTCGCGGGGACTTTCTTCGTTATAAATGGAAATAGCCGTACAACCAATATTGTGGCTATACCTAAGAGCAACGGTATGACTGTTGTCATCTCTGCAAGCATAGCAGGAAACTGCGCCACCATATCTACCACAAGCACCGGCGACTTCATGCCTATGAGAGGATAAATCTGCTGCAGAATGATGATCACTCCAATGCCCGACATGAAACCTGACAGAACAGGATAAGGTATGTAGCGCACATATTTTCCGATACGGATTATTCCAAACAATATCTGGAAGAGTCCGCAGAACAAACCTGCAAGCGACATGGCTATGAGCACCGCGTCGAAACTTCCGCCACCTGACACCCACGCTCCGCTGACGAGTGATGCCGTGATTACAGTCATCGGGCCCGTCGGTCCTGAAATCTGACTGTGTGTTCCGCCGAACAATGATGCGAAGAAACCAAGCAGTGTGGCACCGACAAGACCTGCAAGTGCACCTATCGACGACGATGCGGGCGAATCGATACCTCCAAATGCCTGAATGCCAAACGCCAATGCCAAAGGCAACGCAACGATGCCGGCAGTTATGCCGCCGAAGATATCTCCTTGAATATTTTTAGCTAATCGTGAGTACATAAAAAATCACTAATAATGTATTGTCTTTGAATTAATACAAAATTAGTGATTTTAAAATGTTCTTTTATTCCTTCAGTGTATCGAAAGAATATAGATGTATGTATTTTTGACAATAGTCAATACCGATTATGCCTCAGCTGCTGCTAAGAGAATCTCGCTAAGCGATGGGTGAGCATGCACAGTATGTGCAATATCAGCGATACTGCCGCCGCTGTTCATCACCACGGCAACTTCGTGTATCAGGTCGCTCGCATGAGCACCGAGGATATGTGCCCCTAGGATGCTGTCATCGCCGGCAACGAGAATCTTCGCAAGTCCCTCGTCGGCATTCATTGACAGCGCCTTGCCATTAGCACGATACATTGCCTTCTTAACCGTATACTCCACAGCTTCAGCCTCAAGCTGTTCTTCGGTCTTTCCGACCATAGCGACCTCAGGAACGGTGAATACTGCGCTCGGAACAATGTCTGAGAACTTTGTATCGACACCCAAGATATGATCTACGACGGCATAGCCCTGGAATGTGGCGGCATGCGCCAATTGAAACAGTCCGTTGGCATCACCTATGGCATACACTCCGCTGACCGAAGTCTGACAATGCTCGTCAACTGTAATACCGCGACCCGTGAAGTCGATACCGATATCAGCAAGGTTCAACGCGTCAACATTGGCTGCACGACCTACTGCCATAAGCACCTTGTCAGCTTCCACGCTCTGGAGTTTTCCCTTTTCTTCGAAGTCGACCACGAGCGTCGTTCCTTCATGGATTTCCTTTGCCGCCGCCGAAGTATGGAACACGATGCCTCGTTTCTTCAGTGCTGTACGCAAGCGCTTGGCAATGTCGCGGTCGAAATTGGGAAGCACTTCCTTGCAGAACTCCACTACCGTCACCTCCGAGCCGAAAGCATTGAAGATAGAAGCAAACTCAAGTCCTATAACGCCACCGCCGATGACGCAAAGGCGTCGTGGCACAGCATCAAGGCTTAACATCTCCGTGCTTGTGAGCACACCCTCGGCATGAGCACCGGGGATAGGCAGGAATTTCGTGGTGCTGCCGGTAGCGATGATGATGTTACGGGCTTCGTATCTCGCCTCACCGACGCTGACTGTATTCTTGTCAACAAAACGTGCCTCACCCTCAACAAGCGTTATGCCTGGTGTCTTCATCAGTTGCGCAATACCGGCACGCAGCGATTCTACAATCGCTCCCTTGCGTTCCATTGCCTTCGACAAAGAGAATGCGACCTCGCCGGTTGCAATGCCTTGTTCGCCGGCACTCCTCACCTCGTCAAGCACCTCTGCCGTGTGGCATAGACACTTCGTAGGTATGCACCCCACGTTAAGGCAGGTTCCACCAAGAAGATTCTTCTCAATGATAACGACCTGCTGCCCCTTTCGCGCAGCACGTACAGCAGCTTCATAACCACCAGGACCTGCACCTATAATGATGATATCTGTTGTCATAGCGTCCAGAATGTGAATTTTGGTTCCTTCACTGCCTTGACATCATCAAGACGGCGTATAGGAGTGTTGTGAGGAGCTGTCTTCACTTTCTCACGCTCATCGCGTGCCTCAACGGCAATCTGTTTCATGACAGCGATGAAATCATCGAGAGTGTCTTTGCTCTCCGTTTCCGTAGGCTCTATCATCATTGCCTCGTGGAACAACAGCGGGAAGTAAATGGTTGGTGCATGGAAGCCGTAGTCGAGGAGGCGCTTTGCCACATCGAGTGTCCTGACATAGTCCTCATCATGCCTGCCACCGTATTCCTCTCGTAGTCCGTCGAACACAAACTCATGCTTGCAGAGCCCTTCGATAGGCAGTGCATAGTGGCTCTTAAGGCATTCCTTAATATAATTGGCATTAAGTACAGAGAGTTTTCCTGCCATAGGAACATTCTCTTTTCCTAACGACAGCAGATAAGCGTATGCCCTAATCAGAATACCGTAGTTGCCCAAGAATGCCGAAATCGTACCTAACGACATATCGTCCTCGATGATGTTATACCTGCCGTCTTCATTCTGTACGACCTGCGGGTTAGGCAGGTAGTGCTCCAATCCCTCGCGAACACCTACAGGACCGCTGCCCGGACCGCCTCCGCCATGTGGTGTAGAGAACGTCTTATGCAGATTGATGTGCATCACGTCAAAGCCCATATCGCCCGGACGACACACGCCGAGCATCGGGTTCAGGTTCGCTCCGTCGTAATACATCAGACCACCGCAGTCATGTATCAGTCGTGCTATCTCCGGTATCTTGCGCTCGAAGATACCGAGGGTGTTCGGATTGGTCATCATCATTCCTGCGATATCAGGTCCAAGTAATGGCTTCAAGTCCTCCACATCGACAGTGCCGTCAGGCAATGAACGCACTTCAACGACCTTGAATCCTGCAACAGCAGCCGACGCCGGGTTGGTGCCGTGGGCGGAATTGGGTACGATAATCTTTGTTCGCTCCATGTCGCCGCGCTGTTCGTGGAATGCCTTGATGACCATCAGTCCCGTCAGTTCGCCATGTGCTCCGGCAAATGGGTTAAGCGTAAAGCGCGAAAGACCGGCAATCTCCGACAGTGTCTTCTGCACTTCGTCGTAGAGCTTCAACGCTCCCTGAGTGTATTCCACAGGCGTAGCAGGATGAATATTAAATCCAGGCAGAGCTGCCAACTCATCATTTATCTTAGGATTATACTTCATTGTACAAGAGCCGAGAGGATAGAAGCCGGTGTCTACGCCGAAGTTGTTGTTCGACATATTTGTATAATGACGCACAACGGTCAGTTCGTCACACTCAGGAAGGATAGTTTTCTTCGTGCGACGGAGGTCTTGCGGAATGTCTGCCAGCGTATAACCGCTGATCTCACTCTTAGGAAGGGAGTAACCTATCCGACCTGTCTTTGACAATTCAAATATCAGTTTTCCGTAATATACATTATTCATAGCGTGAGTATTTTACAGGGTTACAGAATCAAGAAGTGTGTCGATGTCGGCTTTCGAACACATTTCCGTTGCACAAATCGTGAGGCAGTTGTCACATCCCTCAGTCTCTACACCAAGTAGGAATCCCTGCTCGGCGGCTCTCATACGCATCTTACGGGCATCGCCCTTGACACGTACTGTGAACTCATTTAGGAACGGAGCGCTGAAAATATCTTCAGCCAGCCCCTGTTCTATAAGCCGATCGTGCAGATAGTGAGCAGCCTGATAGCTTTGCTCATTGACCTGACGCAGTCCTCCCTCGCCCATGAGTGAAAGGTAGCAAGCCACGTAAAGACAGATGACACCTTGTGCCGTGCAGATGTTAGACGTAGCTTTCTCGCGGCGTATATGCTGTTCGCGAGCCTGCATCGTCAGCACGAAGGCACGCCGACCGTCGGCATCAGTGGTAGCACCAACCAATCGTCCCGGCATCTTACGCACTAAGTCGTTCTTCGTACATAGGTATCCGATGTATGGACCGCCATATCCCATAGGTATGCCGAGGCTCTGAGCATCGCCGCAAGCGATGTCTGCACCCCACTCTCCCGGCGAGCGAAGCACACCAAGTGTACTTGCTACGGTGTTGACAACGAACAATGTTTTATGTGCATGGCAAACTTCAGCCAGACCGGTGAAGTCTTCGATAATGCCGTAATAGTTTGGTTGAGCCACGATAAGTCCTGCCACATCATCCTGTGCGATGAGTTCTTCAGCCTGAGCCTTATCCATTACGCCATCCTTGACAGCGACTTTCACGAGGTCAACACCATGGTAGTGAGCATATGTCTCGACCACACGCATCACGGCTGGGTTGAATGTCTCGGAGATAAGTACCTTATTGCGTTTCTTCGCATTTGCCACACACATCATCATAGCCTCTGCCGTAGCAGTAGACCCGTCATACATTGATGCGTTGGAGATGTCCATACCTGTGAGGTCAGCCATCATTGTCTGATATTCAAAGATATATTCGAGAGTACCCTGCGATACCTCTGCCTGATAAGGAGTGTAGCTTGTCGAAAATTCCGAGCGTGAAGTGATGGATGGAATGACACTTGGTGTGTAGTGGTTGTAGATGCCTGCCCCGGCAAAGCAGCGCAGTACTTTGTTCTGACCAGCAAGCCCGGCGATAATATTACGCACCTCCATCTCCGATTTCTCCGAAGGGATATCCAGCTCTCTGTTGAGTTTCAGTTCCTCAGGAATCTCTGCATAGAGTTCATCGAGGTTCTTGACTCCGATGACATCAAGCATCTGCCTGATGTCATCATCGGTATGAGGAAAGTATTTAAACATTACTATTTGCATATTGCCTCGTAGGCAGCAGCGTCCATGAGTTTATCAAGTTCTGCCGGGTCGGAGAGTTGTACCTTCATAATCCAGTTGCCGAAAGCATCTTTATTGAGCAGTTCCGGCTGGTCTTCAAGAGCCTCGTTGATCTCTACAACGGTGCCTGACACCGGCGAAAGCAGGTCGCTGGCAGCCTTGACAGACTCCAATGCACCGAATTCCTCGTCGGCATCTATCTCGTCGTTAACTTCAGGCATATCTACATATACTATGTTTCCCAACTGCTGCTGAGCGTAGTCTGTGATACCGATATATCCATACTCGCCTTCTACTCTAACATACTCATGACTCTCTGAATAGTAGAGTCCCTCAATTACCTTTGCCATAATTATTTCGTGTTTTAGTTATTTATTGTTTATATGATTTTTCGTAGAATTTCTTCTTTACGACCACACCGGGGAAGACTTTCTTGCGTATCTGCACGCCGATCTCTGTTCCGAGCTTGGCGAAATCGATATCAACGAGTGCCATACATACGCTCTTGCCCGTAGAGATAGAGTTGTAGCCTGTGGTCACATAGCCTACGACCTTACCGTCGGCAACTATCTCATAGCCGTGACGTGGGATTGCCTTGTCCTTAAGTTCAATACCAACGACCTTACGCGTCAGTCCCTCGGTTTTCTGCTTTACCAATGCGTCCTTGCCGATAAAATTTTCTTTGTCTAATTTTGCAAAGAATCCCAGTCCGGCTTCAAGCGGTGTCAGTTCGTCTGTCAGTTCATCGCCATAAAGAGGCAAACCTACCTCAAAGCGTAATGTGTCGCGACAGCCTAAGCCGCAAGGTTTCACTCCATGCTCCATGAGCTTGTCCCACTGACGCTGTGTGAAGCTATGTGATCCGTATATCTCAAAACCGTCCTCACCGGTATAGCCCGTACGGCTCAAGATTATTGTCTCGCCCTCTACATCAACCTTCTTGAATGTATAGAACACAAGCTCTGAACACTTCAGCCCAAGCACCTCCTCTACTATTCTCTCAGCATCAGGTCCCTGAACGGCAAGCTGTCCGTAATAGTCACTTTGGTTCTCGGTCTTTACTTTGAAAGCCTTCGCCTGCTTCTCTATCCAAGCATAGTCCTTGTCGATGTTGGCAGCGTTAATTACTAAGAAGAATTGATCTGCCGCGACCTTATATACCAGGAGATCGTCAACGGTGCCTCCGTTCTCGTGGAGCATCATTCCATAGAAGACCTTTCCAACAGGTGCTCCGGCGATATCATTGGTGAAGATGTACTGTACGAACTCCTCAGCCTGCTCACCGGTCACAAGGACTTCGCCCATATGACTTACGTCGAACACTCCGCATTTGGTACGTACTGCCGTATGCTCGTCGATAATATCGGTGTACTGAATCGGCATCTCAAAACCACCAAAAGGCACCATACGTGCATTAAGTGCAATATGCCTCTCGTAGAGACATGTTCTTTTCTCACTCATTATTCAATATATTCTTTAGGTTGTCAGTATTTAAATTCCTTATCGAATGTTCAGGATGATATCGGTCGATGGCATTGTTTATGTTCTGCGCCGTGAAGTTGATACCTACGAAAGCCTCCGTAAAAGCTTTCTGTGTATCAGCAATCTCGAAATAGTCGCCTAACACGCGTACATTCTTTATAATAGTTCCTTTCATCTGCAGATGTATTTCCACCGTGCCACAGCCTTCAATGCGTTGCGATCTTACTATCTCATCACGTGCCGAAGAGCCATACAGATACTCAGGTTCGTAGTAAGCCTGCTCCATTTTTTCTATTTCGGTGATAGCATCATCCGGTAGTATCACCTCACGGTCGGTAAGCATCCGGCGCAGTGTCTTTCTCAATTCTCCCACAGTATTCACCGGCAGTTTAAGATTGGCAGCACTCAACACTCCCACACGTGCCCTGACACTCTTCACACCTTTCGCCTGCAACTTCACAGGATTGGAATGCAGGGCGCCTGCCATCAGGTCGAAGTCGGTATCGAAGAGCATCGTTCCGTGCACGATATTCCTGTCGGCGAGATGATAGAAAGCGTTACCACACACCTTGCCTTGCGGTCCTGTCATCTCGCCCGACGGCGATGTGAAGGGCACAAGGACAACATCATTTCTGCCTTTTACCTCTGTGTTGGCACCGAGTTTTCGCAATCCCTGGGATATAGCCTGGGCATATTCCTCGAAGAGCGATTCCACCATTGACGCCGGTGTTATAAGGCTGGTCATGATGTTTCCTTCGTCGGCGAATATTGCGCCGCCACCACTCTTGCGTCGTATTACATCAATGTTGTTTTCATGACAGAAATCAAGGTTCACCTCCTGGTGCGCCACTTGATTACGTCCCATTACTACTGTCCTACCAAGCTGCCATGTGAAGAGGTAACTGTCGTCCGGCAGATTCCTTGCTATCCACTCCTCTGCAGCCAAATAGAACGCTGCCCGCCGGTTCTCGGTCCTTTCCGGTAACACTACAAAACAAGCGGGGAAATGCTTTTCCGTTGGCATGAATAAATTCTTTATTGTTATAGATTTAAGTTTAAGGCTTCAAATTTAGAAAATAATTCTATTATCACCAAACCTTTTCGCGTATTTTTTTCTCTAAGTAGTATGCCGAAGAAGAAATATCATCCAGACAACTCTTTTATCGGGCAATGCTTTGTTATTTGAAGGAAAAACAGTATTTTTGCATCCGTATAAACCTATAATAAGTAAAGCAAAGGAAAAAATGAAATCAGACATTGAAATAGCCCGCGAGACTAAGCTGCTTCCTATAAAGGACATAGCAGCAAAGATTGATATTGACGAGTCGCTTCTCGAGCCTTGTGGCAAGTATATTGCAAAGGTACCTTTTTCGTCAATCGACGAGTCGCTCGTCAGTAAGCACAAACTCATCCTTGTCACTGCGATATCCTCTACTAAGGCAGGAATCGGCAAGACCACCGTCTCCATAGGATTAGCGCTTGGCATGAACAGAATAGGCAAACGCGCCGTACTTGCTCTGCGCGAGCCTTCGCTCGGTCCATGCTTTGGCATGAAGGGAGGAGCGGCAGGCGGCGGATATGCACAAGTGCTACCTATGGAGAAGATAAATCTTCATTTCACCGGCGACATGCACGCCATCACATCTGCCCATAATATGATTGCCGCTCTGCTCGACAACTACATATATCAGCATCGCGAGGAGGGATTCGCACTGCGCGAGGTGCTTTGGAAACGCGTGCTCGATGTCAACGACCGCAACCTTCGACAGGTTATCACAGGTCTTGGAGGCAAGTCAAACGGCGTGACAAGCGAGAGTGGATTCGATATAACATCGGCATCGGAAATCATGGCGATACTTTGTCTGGCAAACGACGAGGCAGACCTACGCCGCCGCATTGACAATATCCTTCTTGGTATAAAGGTCGACGGCACTCCATTCTATCTTCGCGACATGGGCATTGGCGGTTCCATATGTGTTCTATTGCACGATGCCATCAACTCAAACCTCGTTCAGACCACCGAGCACACTCCTGCTTTCATTCATGGAGGACCGTTTGCCAACATCGCTCACGGATGTAATTCAGTCATTGCCACAAAGACGGCTCTTACTTATGGCGATTATGTCATCACAGAAGCAGGCTTCGGTGCAGACCTCGGAGCAGAGAAATTCTTCGATATCAAATGCCGCAAGGCAGGACTGCAGCCGGCACTTACCGTCATCGTAGCCACAACTCAGGGACTGAAACTGCATGGCGGTGTGGAGATGGACAAGATAAAGGAACCCGACAGCAAGGGACTCATGGAAGGATTTAAGAACCTCGACCGCCACGTACGCAACCTGCAACGGTTCGGACAGACCGTAGTAGTATGCTTCAACCGCTTCAATTTCGACACCGACGAAGAGATGTCACTCGTGGCTGATCACTGCAAAGAGCTTGGAGTAGGCTTTGCCGAGTGCACCGCATTCGGTGAGGGCGGAAAGGGTGCAGAGACACTGGCAGAGCTTGTTGCCAAGTCTCTTGAGGAGCAACCAAGTGAGCCGCTCACCTATTTATATAATGAGGCCGACACGATAGAAGAGAAGATAGAGAAGGTGGCAGTGGGTCATTATGGCGCCGGGAAGGTGGTATATAAGAAGAACGCGCTGAAGATGTTGGAGCGCGCCCGTCAGTTAGGATGCGAGCACTATCCCGTATGTATCGCAAAGACGCAGTATTCATTCTCCGACAACTCCAAGCTCTACGGCTGTCCTGAAGGCTTCACATTCACCATACGCGACATCGTCATAAACACCGGTGCAGAGATGCTCGTCGCCATAGCAGGAGAAATAATGCGCATGCCGGGTCTGCCACTCCATCCTCAAGCGGAGTATATCGACATCGTGAACGGCGAAATAGAGGGGCTATCATAAACCCAAAACAGGAAATAGACCGCGGTGATGTTTTATTATCAAAGAACAAGAGCTTTCCTACTGCTTTCGCCCGCTTGTGT
>CAJPPF010000028.1 GCA_905372445.1 uncultured Prevotella sp.
ACTATAATGTATCTATATATATTATTTCGTTTTACAAACATCGTCTATTTTTTCAATATTTTCTTTCCATTAATAATGTATAAACCTGCAGGCAGAATATCCAAATCATTGCCAAGATACTGTCCATAAACGCTGTATACCTTATTATTAATATTCGGCTGTGTCACCTGGTTGATACCTGTAACATCCTTCAGTTTTACAACTGACACTTCGTCAAGGAAGAATCGCTTTGAAGGTAAAAACTTAAGACGAGACTCGCCTGAGAGTATTGTCTTAAAAGCAAATGTTGACCAAGCACCTTTTGCCATAACCATTTCTGCAACTCTCTTATCGTTAAGATATAGTGTTAGTGTTGTACCTTCCTTGATTGCATCCCATGCTCCGGCATTGAATGACAGCGCAACTTCTCCATCATAAGTAAATGCAGGTGATGTTACAATACCTATTTTTGAGGTAGTGCCAAACTTAGCACAGTGGTTAGCACCATATGCGGCATCGCTCACCCACCCTTCCATATCAGGATCAAAAACACCATTAGAGATTATCGAATTCCATTTTCCGTCATTACCACCTTTAGACTTATGCTTATCGAATGACTCATAGAATACAATGTCTGATGTATTAACATTAACAGGTTTTTCTACCTTAGCAAAACTATTATCAAGGAATGTTACCTCTCCTGCTGTAGCAGAATTTGAGCCTGAATTAGAATTTACATAAGGCACAACACAATTGAATGATATTGAACTATCGTCATTAACCTTAATGTTCTTTATTGATGCAGGCAAATAATTTGCGCCTGCAAGATTTGGATTGAAAGTCGTTGTGGCTGTGGCAGAATTATTTGTGAGTGAGTCAATTGCATTGTATGGATATAGATGTCCATCATACTCATCAGCTGTAATATAGTAGAAGCCGTTTTTGGAATTATAAGTACCCTTCTTTCCATTAGCTAACACAACACTCATTCGCTGATGTTTGGCATCGTTGTTTGGAGTATTATTATACCAATGCAATTGATCATAGTCAACATGTGTGATAAGCAGACCTGTCTTATCTGATTCATTATCTTCATGGTAAGAGAACCAGCGTTCCGGCTTACGGTTCTCAATAAGGTAATACTCATTGCGATTACCATCATTGTAAATAATGTATGCCTCACGATTATCGTTCAATGATTTAAGAGAGTATGCCTCACCAGCTTTCACCTCCACCGGCTCAAGCCAACCAGCAACCCAACGCTCGTAAGCTGTATAGCCGGCAGGAATTTCTCCATTATATCCAGGGCCATTACTTGAACCGCCGTGCATCACATCCCAGCCCTGCATTCCCCAGCCACCGCTATATGAAGTGTCATAGAAATCAGGATAGCCCAAACAATGAGAGAACTCATGGCACGCAGTTCCTATACCGTTCATTGTAGTACCATAAGTTCCACTTAGTTCGCAAGAAACAGCATAGGTATCAACAGTGACTCCGTCAAGGGTTTGCGCGCCACTTCCATCGCCATCTCTACTCGCAGCACTCAGCTGATATTCATGAGGCCATATTGTGTTTGAAGAGGCTCCTGCATGTTCTCCATAGCCTGCGTATATGATAAACACCTGATCCACATTATTATCTTGGTCCCAATCGTAAGCTGTAAAATCAACCTTATCATCGACAAGTTTACATGCTTCTATAACCATCTCCGCAGCATGTTGATCTTCGCCATTATTAGTATTAGCTCCGTAATAAGCATAATCATTAGATACTGTGACAGGTCCTACAACATCGAAGTCAATAGCTAAGTCACCATAACTTTGCTCAAGGAAATAATCGCGTACAGAGCCAATATGTCCATTCTTTGAATATCCTTTTTTATTGAACATTTCTTCAAATTCATGCTGAGCATTCACAGTTTTCATCGCAAGATTCTTGAAATTCACAAGAATGACAAGGCCTTTCTTTGCTCCTTTGAATGATGCTTTCTTTGAAGTGCGTGCGGCATACAGCTTCTTATGCCGTATATTATTCCTGCGCAACTTCTTCGCTTGACTTGCATCACGGCGGTTTTGCAACTCTTCAAGGCTTATTTCTTTTGCAACATCATTATCGCCGATAACGAAAACACGCCCGTCTGCAGTTGTCCAATAGTGATTATATTCATCACCATGTAACGTCACGCTGACAGTATCACCGTCAGACAACACTATTGTTTTTGACAGACCTTTCTTTGCTGGTACACCAAAAGTGAGCAAAGTAGCCATAAGTAGTCCTATTAAAACGAATATTTTCTTCATCTTGATTTCAAATTTGGTCAAAGGTACGTATTTTCCGTTTCATATGCAAAAAAAGCAGTACTTTTTAGATACTAACGCCGTGATATTAATTATTTTTTTTATCTTTGTCGAGGTTTTTTATGTATGTAATCTTATAACGTACACGTATTCTACAAGTAAACAATCACAATTAAAGCATAAATCAATGGAAGAAAACAAACAAAAAAACGAATTGCCGGAAAATGCATTCCGTGAGTTAAATGAAGGTGAAGAGTACCAGCCAGTGATGTCGCCAGAGGGTCATCCTGCGGAAGTAAACGTCTGGTCTGTGTCATGGGGTCTGCTAATGGCAGTGTTATTCTCAGCAGCAGCTGCATATCTGGGACTTAAGGTTGGTCAGGTCTTTGAGGCTGCAATACCTATTGCCATCATTGCAGTGGGTGTTTCATCTGCCACAAAGCGTAAGAATGCTCTTGGCGAGAATGTCATCATTCAGAGTATCGGTGCTTGTTCCGGTGTAATTGTTGCAGGTGCCATATTCACTTTGCCAGCACTTTATATTATACAGGAAAAGTATCCTGAGGTGTCTGTGAATTTCATCCAGGTGTTTCTTTCATCACTCCTTGGCGGTATTCTTGGTGTACTGTTTCTAATCCCTTTCCGTAAGTTCTTTGTCAAGGACCAACATGGAAAATATCCTTTCCCCGAGGCTACTGCCACAACGCAGGTATTGATCAACGGCGAGAAAGGAGGCAATCAAGCCAAGCCTCTGCTTATTGCCGGTCTCATCGGCGGATTATACGACTTCCTTGTATCAACCTTCGGCACATGGGCAGAGGCATTCTCCACCCGTGCCATTGCAGGCGGCACTGTTCTTGCTCAGAAGGCTAAACTCGTATTCTCTATAAACACCTCGGCTGCTGTTATAGGTCTTGGTTTTATAATCGGATTAAAGTATGCATTGATAATATGTGCAGGCTCCGCTTTGGTATGGTTTATCATTGTTCCTGTCCTACCACTTCTCGGTGATGAGATGCTTACAACCATAAATCCTACTTTCGATATCAATGCACTTGGCAGCGTATCAGACATGAGTCCGGAAATAATCTTCAAGACTTTTGCACGTCATATAGGTATTGGTGGTATTGCAATGGCAGGTCTCATTGGTATAGTAAAGCAATGGAGCATCATAAAAGGTGCTATCGGATTGGCAGGGCGTGAACTTAAGGGCTCTACTACGACTGACAATAACTTCACTCGCACACAGCGCGACATCTCAATGAAAATCATTGCAATAGGCGTTATAATAGCACTTATCACCACATTCATATTCTTCTACGCCGGTGTCGTTGACTTCAATCTTCTCCATGCCGTTGTCGGGATATTAGTCGTAGGCATTATTGCGTTCCTTTTCACAACGGTTGCCGCAAATGCCATTGCCATCGTCGGTACTAACCCGGTATCGGGAATGACTCTTATGACACTCATCCTTGCCAGCGTTATCATGGTGGCAGTAGGTCTGAAAGGTTCTGCGGGAATGGTAGCTTCACTGATTATGGGTGGTGTGGTTTGCACTGCCTTATCTACAGCAGGAGGCTTCATTACCGACCTTAAGATCGGCTACTGGCTCGGCACAACGCCTGCCAAGCAAGAGACATGGAAATTCCTCGGCATACTTGTCAGTGCTGCTACCGTCGGCGGTGTTATGATTATCCTTAACAAAACATACGGCTTTGTTGGCGAGAATGCGCTTGTAGCTCCACAGGCTAACGCTATGGCTGCAGTAATCGAACCATTGATGTCGGGTGCTGGAGCTCCATGGATTCTATATGGAATTGGTGCAATGCTGGCATTAGTACTTAATTTCTCAGGCATTCCAGCCCTGGCTTTCTCACTGGGCATGTTCATCCCAATGGAACTCAACGCCCCACTCCTTGTCGGCGGTCTGGTAAATTGGTTTGTCACCAGTCGTTCAAAGGAAAAGAAGGTCAATGCAGAGCGTGGAGAAAAGGGAACGCTTATAGCGAGTGGATTCATTGCCGGAGGTGCTCTTATGGGTGTTGTCGCTGCCCTACTACGTTTCAGCGGATTCAATCCAATCAATACGGAATGGCTTGCCAACCCTCTCTCACAGATACTCTCACTCGGAGCGTACCTACTGCTTATAGCTTACTTTATCACAGCCACACGCACGAAGAAATAGTTTTCCCGGCAACAATTAAACCCGAATCGGTCATTAGAGCCTTGGCTGATTATGTTCGATTGTTGAGCAGATGTGCTGATGTTTCAGTGAAGGCGTAGCGGGCTATGGCGAGACGTAATGGCAGCACAGATGTCGGCAAGCGGACTAAAGCAGTCAAGAACTCTAATGACCGATTCGGGTTAAAGTCTAAGAAGAAAGCTCTAATTATTCTCCGGGCGGAGTTTACGCACTGTTTCTGCCGTACGCCACATCTCTGATTCACGCAATGCAGCAAGCTCCTTTTCAAGTCCGACACGATAGTCAGACTTTGAGTTTGCGTCAATAGCGATTTGTGCCTCATTGCCCGACTTTACTGATGCGTATAACTTTTCAATTACCGGCTTGCAAGCATCGTGGAAAGGTCCCATCCAGTCAAGGGCACCACGCTGCGCAGTAGTAGAGCAGTTGGCGTACATCCAGTCCATTCCTTTTGCTGCAAAGAATGGCATCAGGCTCTGCGTGAGCTCCTCGACAGTCTCATTGAATGCTTCTGACGGCGTATGACCGTTCTGGCGCAGAACTTCGTACTGTGCCAATAACAAACCTTGTATGGCGCCCATCAATGAGCCACGCTCACCTGTAAGGTCGCTTGTTGCCTCTCTTTGGAAAGTTGTTTCAAACAGATAACCCGAACCTATGCCGATACCCAAAGCCAGAGTACGCTCCAGAGCCTTGCCCGTATAATCCTGATATACGGCATATGAGGAGTTCAGACCGCGTCCCTCAAGAAACATTGTACGCAATGAAGTGCCGGAACCTTTCGGCGCCACCATTATCACATCAACGTCTTTCTGCGGAACACATCCCGTACGGTCGTTCCACGTAATGGCAAAACCATGTGAGAAATACAGCGCATTGCCGGGACTCAGACAATTCTTCAGCGTGGGCCATACAGACATCACAGCAGCATCTGAAAGCAGACACATCACAATAGTTCCTTTCTTTGCTGCCTCTTCGATAGAAAACAAAGTCTCGCCAGGCACCCATCCGTCGGCTACGGCTTTATCATAGGTCTTGCCATTACGCTGGCCGACAATGACATTGAAACCATTGTCACGAAGGTTGCACGCCTGACCAGGTCCCTGAACACCATAGCCAATGACTGCTATAGTCTCGTCCTTAAGTACCTCGCGCGCTTTTTCGAGTGGAAACTCTTCTCGTGTCATAACCTCTTCTATAACACCACCAAAATTCATCTTTGCCATAGTTTTAAATGGTTAACTTGTCGTGTTTATTTATTCCTTTCAGTGAACATTATCTGCGCACGCACACATTCTATCTCCGTCCCGTCCGTATTGACTTTGCTCATACGGACGAGATATTCGTCTGCCATGGCGCCCTCTTCCTTATAAAAGCGCAACGTATCTCCTGCATGGCATTCCGATACATAGGCAATATCAAACCTTCTCACGCAATGTGACATATACTTATCAGCAGGAAAGAGATCCAGCACATGCTCTATCGACTTAACCGAGTTCACATGACCGTTTATGTCAATATCATTATATTTCGCCACATATTCACCTACGAACTCCGCATCCTTCGACATCTTTGCACGCGAAGGTTTGCCAATAGGATTCACCTTGTCTGCCTCTATCCATTCCGTGACACTCCCATTGTTGACATCAAGGATATTCACAGGCTGACGCGTATCCGTATCAATCATCGCCCATATCGAGCGCCCCCAGCCCAACGTCTCACCATTCTTACCTTCTATTCGGAAGTTGCGATTTGTAAAATAGCGCAGCGCACTCTCCACCCATGTCTCCACCCAGAAGTCATCGTAAATTTTCGGCATAGCCTCCATTTCTACGACAAGACGCGACAATACCCATGTCTTCTTGATACTCTGAAGATAAACCATACCGAAACCACGGTCGTTACTGTGGAAGTCCGCAGCATTAAGAAGATGATTGCCGAGATGTCCCATAAACAGTTCGTGGTTAATATCACAATGGAACGGTTCGGCTACATTCTTATATTTTCCTATCTTTGATATATTCATTGTATTGTCATTCATTTTGCTCCTTTGCACGTTTTGTCAGATACTGGTCAAGACGCTCCACACCCGATTTTGTAACAGCAATACGACCTGTCCGTACAAACTGCAATACGCAGTCAAGCTCGTTCAACTTTTCAAAGATTCCAACGACCTCGTCTGTGATTCCAGTCTTCTCCACTATAGTATACATAGGATTCACCTCTACTATGCGGGCACCGAACCGGCGTACGACACGTCCTATCTCCTGATTGTCAAGCACCATTGGCGTTGAGAGTTTCAGCAGTGAGGTCTCGAGGATAAATATCTCATCATCAACAAAACAGTTGGCTTGCAGGACATCTATCTTTTTCTCTATCTGCTTCACGAGCATCTCAGCCATTTCACGCTTGCAATAGCACGTGATAGTATATTTATGTACTCCCGGTGTAGAACTGGCACATACATTCAACGACTCTATATTCACTTGACGTCTGGTAAACACCGCTGTAATCTGATTCAGCATTCCTGCGAAATTCTCTGAATAGATTATCAACGTATAAAGAGGCAATCCCTTATAGTCGGATTTTGAGCCTTGGGCATTATCATAACTTACTATAGCCTTACGCTCACGAGTCAGATTCTGTTCAAATGAATTTCGTTGCTTCGAGGCAGCAACCTTCACGGCAGCATCGAAAATCTCGTCCTGAACAAGTCTTTCGCATTTCTGACATGTATTGCAATCGCCACATTCAGCAGCACCGTATTTCTTGTTTTCTTCCATAACAGAATATGTGTCCTTATTCATTAATTCACTTCAAACAACATCTCATCAACACTACCTCCCGGAGGTGTCATCGGCAACACGTTGTCCTCTTCCTTCACCGCACATTGCAACAAGTATGGACCATCTGTATTAAGCATCTCACTGATGGCATCATCAAGTTCCTTACGATCAACCACCGTGCGACACGGAATCCCATAGCCACTTGCTATCTTCTCATAATCAGGATTCAGCATCGGTGTGAAAGAATAACGTTTATTGAAGAACATATATTGCCATTGGCGAACATTACCAAGATAATTATTATTCAGAAGAATCATTTTCACCGGCACCTGCTCTTCCATGATTGTTCCGAGTTCCTGAATGGTCATCTGAAACCCACCGTCACCACAGAACATACACACCGTTCTCTCTGGTTCGGCAAAGGCGGCACCTATAGCAGCGGGGATTGCAAATCCCATAGTACCGCAACCTCCCGAAGTAACGACAGAGCGTGCCTTCTTAAACCTGAAGTAACGGCATCCAAACAACTGGTTCTGTCCGACATCTGTCACAAGTATAGCCTCGTCATTAGTAGCTTCGCTGACCTTACGAACGACCTCGCCCATAAGCAACGGACCTTCTTGCGGACATATAGCTTTACCGATTACCCGATTGTATTCCTTCTCCGCATACGGCTTGAAGCCCTCTATCCACGAGTTATGACTTGACGGCAGAACAGACTCTGATACACGTGGCAGCGTTGACTTACAATCACCACGAACGGCAAGATCTGTCTTTACATTCTTGTCAATCTCTGATGCATCAAGATGCATCAATATCAAAATGTATTACCTTGGCTTGCTTGGCATACGTGTCAAGATTACCCGTCACACGGTCGTCGAAGCGCATACCTACAGCAATTAACAGGTCGCACTGATTGGTCATGACGTTAGGAGCGAGATTGCCATGCATGCCAAGCATTCCCATGTTCAGAGGGTGGTCTGACGGTGCTGCCGACAACCCGAGCATTGTCTGCCCGAAAGGAATCTGTGCTTTCTCGCATAACTCAAGGAGTTCCTTATTCGCACCAGCCAGCTCTACTCCCTGACCAACGAGCATGAACGGCTTGACCGATTCGTTTATCATCTCTGCAGCCTTACGTATGGTCTCATCGCTTGGCGTATGCACGGGTTTATATGATCTGATGAAGTCAATGGACTGAGGCTGATAATCAATTACAGCTGTCTGTGCGTTCTTCGCAAAGTCAAGCACGACCGGTCCCGGACGCCCGCTCCTTGCTATATAAAAGGCGCGCGCTACAGCCCATGGAATGTCCTCTGCACGACGAATCTGATAATTCCACTTTGTGATTGGCTGTGTCACGCCAACAACATCAACCTCTTGAAACGCATCCGTACCAAGCATTGCAGCACCAACCTGACCGCATATCACGACGATTGGCGTAGAGTCCATCATAGCATCAGCAACACCGGTTATTGTATTCATTGCGCCAGGACCTGATGTCACGATGGCACATCCAACCTTTCCGCTAACCCGGGCATAACCCTGAGCGGCATGTACTGCCCCCTGCTCATGACGAACGAGCACATGATGCAGCGTGTCTCTATGATCATAAAGGGCGTCGTATGTAGGCATGATGGCACCACCGGGATAACCGAAGAGTATATCCACTCCTTCATGTTCAAGCGAACGCATCAAAGCCTCTGCACCTGTTATCTTTCCCATTGTATTATATATTCCATGTTGAATTGCAGATTCCGAACAAACAGAATCTACTCTATTATTCTCACCCCTCCCTTGTCAGCCGAAGAAACACTATTAGCATAAGCCTTTAATGCCTTGGAGACAATACGATTGCGCCTGAGAGGCTGTTGCGAACGAGCCATTAGTTCCTCATCGCTGAGCCTTACATTTATGGAGCGCTCAGGTATATCAATTACAATAATGTCACCATCCTGTATCTTACCTATATTTCCGCCACTGGCGGCTTCGGGCGATATATGTCCTATGCTCAGTCCCGACGTACCGCCAGAGAAACGTCCGTCGGTGATAAGAGCGCACTCCTTACCCATGTGCATGCTCTTTATATAAGAGGTGGGATAAAGCATCTCCTGCATTCCGGGACCGCCTTTCGGACCTTCGTGAGTTATCACTACACAATCGCCCTTCTTCACTCGCCCGCCAAGAATACCGTTGCAAGCATCATCCTGCGAATCAAACACCACCGCCGGACCTTCAAAATGCCATAACTCTGGAGCCACTCCGGCTGTCTTTACAACACAACCGTTCTGTGCAATATTACCGAACAGCACTGCCAAGCCGCCGTCCTTGGTATATGCATGCTCAATATCGCGTATACATCCATTCACACGGTCTGTGTCGAGACTGTCCCACTGGCAGTTTTGGCTGCCCATTTTCGTTGAGAACTGATGGGCAGGAGCTGAACTGTAAATGCGTAACGCTTCGGGATCAATAGTAGTACCTGTTATAGAATACTTTCTTATGTCTTCACCAAGAGTAGCACCATTTACACGTTTGCACGATAAGTCAAGCAGGTTGCCCTTTGCCAATTCTCCGAGTATTCCAAGGATTCCTCCTGCCCTGTTCTCTTCCTGAACACTGTATTTCTGCCAGTTGGGTGCAAGTTTACACAGCAAAGGAACCTTACGGGAAAGTGCATCTATGTCTGACATGGTAAACTCCACCTCACCCTCTTGAGCCACAGCCAACAGATGCAACACTGTGTTTGTGGATGCTCCCATTGCGATGTCGAGAGTCATGCCGTTGAGGAATGCGGCGCGCGTGGCTATGGAACGCGGAAGAACGGACTCGTCGCCGTCTTCATAATAAGCCATTGCGTTCTTGACAATAAGTTTTGCAGCATCGCGGAACAGCTGTATACGGTTCACATGAGTTGCGAGGATAGATCCGTTGCCCGGAAGACTTAGTCCTATAGCCTCGGTCAGCGAGTTCATTGAGTTGGCGGTAAACATGCCTGAGCACGCACCGCATCCCGGGCAGGCATTATGCTCCACTATTTCCAGTTCCTCATCACTTACCGTAGGATCACCACCTTTCACCATAGCCGTGACAAGGTCTGCGTTCTCGCCGTTTACACGCCCAGCCTCCATCGGACCGCCACTGACAAACACCGTAGGAATATTCAGACGCATCGCAGCCATGAGCATGCCCGGAGTGACCTTATCGCAGTTGGAAATACATATCATCGCATCTGCCTTATGTGCATTGACCATATACTCTACAGAGTCGGCAATAACATCGCGCGATGGCAGCGAATAAAGCATACCATCATGCCCCATGGCAATACCATCGTCAACAGCAATAGTATTAAATTCGGCAGCATAACATCCCATTGCCTCAATCTCTGATTTCACGATCTGTCCTATCTCATGCAGGTGAGTATGTCCGGGAACGAACTGTGTGAAACTGTTCACAATAGAAATAATAGGTTTGCCAAACTGTTCGCGTTTCATTCCATTCGCCACCCAAAGTGCACGGGCGCCTGCCATGCGACGTCCTTCTGTGCATACAGAACTTCTTAATGGATATTTCATAATTACCCTGATTTTTATCTCTCAAACAATATGGCTACAAAGTGCATTCAACTTGAATAATAACGTTAGCCTGACTGTCTATTACGCATACATTATATGGTATTCGACTACAAAATTACACATTTTTCCTTGAAAGCACAAATGATTTATCGACTATTTTCTTAAAACAGTATCAAATTGTGACCAAACAAACATATTTCAGTTTCTATTTATAAGAATAATATTTTAATTGTACTATATCAAATAAATTTACCAGAACACGAGTCTCAATATCACATGTAAATAAATTTCCTAACCCGTTTAATCAAAAATTAGTTTCTCTTGAAAAATATGCGGTTTGTAACTCATTGATATCCAGACTTTTTAAACGAGCGTCCTTTTGACATTCTAATTCCGTCGTTTCTTGGCTCAAGAACCGCAGGAATTATCGCCAAGAAACGACGGTTTCAGACGCAAGAAACGGCGGTTTTAGAAACGACTTATTACTATGTAATAATAATTTACCAACACTGAAAGAAGATATAAACGGTAGTCGTAACCCTACACTATATGAAGTTCCGGTTGTAAAATGTATGTTTTCTTTGAATTTATTTTCATCGGATAGTTTCAAATTATAGCAAAAATGCAGGCGTCGGAAGCATCATCAATATTACTGTCCCACCCTAATCCAATGGCAATTCTGACAGTATGCCTATAAGAGAGGGAAAGCAATGGCTGTGTTGATAATATCAATATAATATAGAGAACACACCTAAACGTTCTTTTTGCCCTCATGTAGTATTACTTTGGGGGGGGTAGTTCTCTTGTCCACAACACATTTTTCTCATTTTAGAACGAATAACTCAAGCCAAGTGAAGTGTACTCCTTCAACTGGAAATAACCAAGATCATCATCCTTACGGCTTATGTTAGAATCGTCAAAACGAGGATAGATATATATGTTTGCGGATATATACTTTGACACCTTCATGTTGAAAGTATTCTCCCATTGCATGTCCATGCGTTTATATGTGGTATATCCATACAAACGTGAACGCCAGCTTACATTATTAGATAATTTCCAATTAAAGTCGAGTGTAAATGTCGAACCGTAGTCAAACTTGCTGTGCTTACCTTTATCAATACCGTTACGTTGGGCAAGTGCCAATCTGTCCACATATTTATAATTGAACGCAAAAGGCGCTAAATGCACTGTTCCGGTAAACTTATTCTTAAACCATCCGATAGTATAGTCCATACCAAGAGAGACGTTTAAATCAAGCGGGCTCATAAAATCTGAATTGACATTGTACGAGTTTGTAGCGAAACTACGCATAAACTGGCTATTAGCCACAGCCTGAAGAGTATAGTACCATCGTTTGGATGCTTGCAATCCGAACTTTCCCGTATAGCGAATCATGTCAGAAGAAGTCTTGACGGAATGAACAGAATCGCTTTTATTTGTCTGAAATCCGAGGTTGAACTCGAGAGTATTCTCCCATTTAATTTTCTGCTTATTGTTATAGTTGGCACGGAATGCCAAACGGGTCAATGCAGAATAATTGCTTTCACCACCCTGATACCAGTTCCCTGAATAATAATTCTGCATTATTTGCAGATAATAATCGCCTGATAATGTCCAAAAATTCGGACGCTCAATAAACAAATTCACATCTGATATTTTTGCCTCCTCTGCCTTTGGCATTTCGTATGAAACGATATTGATATCTTCTTTTGACTTAGCTTCATTCTTGTCAACGTTATCCTTTGCAATTTGCGTGACAGCCACATTGTTTCTCCAACTGCCAAGAACCAGTTCCGGGCTGTTCAGATAGACATTCATAAGAGCATTGTCGACAAGGTAGTTATAATCCGTTGTCAATGAATCCTCTTTGTTGAGCGAAAAGTGACGCTTTGCCATGTCACCGTAGAAATATGTAGGTGTGAAAAGTCGCATATATCTACTGTCTGGTTCATCGCCAACTGAAGTTTTTGCTATGGAAAGCACATGCTTAAGTGAGTCAATCTGATGTTTATAGTAAGCCAGAGAGTCTTGAATGATTGCAAGTTCTTTCGTGAGGCGATTATTTGCCGTAGTCTTGCCTGAAGACGCGTTTTGAGCATGACAAGACAGCGAAATGAATAGGCTTAATATGATGGTTGAAAATTTCATTGCGATATAGAATTTACGTATTGTCTCTGCAAAGATAATAATAAAAATCCTAACTTCTTTGCTCCGTTTAAAAAAATATAGTAACTTTGCATCTAATTGATTTATTTATAGGGAAAGACGTTAAAAGACATTATGATTTAACAAATCATTCTGCGACGCAGTAGCAAACTATAATGCAAGAAAAATTTTTAAATACACAATATGGATAAAAACACAGTATTAGGTTTCATCCTGATAGCTCTTGTATGGATTGGTTATGCATGGTGGACACAGCCATCAGCAGAACAAATAGCAGAGCAAGTGCAGCAGGATTCTATCGCTGCGGTAGAAAAAAAGAAAGCCGACATGGCGCAGAAGCAGCAGATAAAAAAAGTTCAAACGGATATGGCAGCTGTGGAGGAAGACACTACAGCACTATTTCACTCGGCTCTTAAAGGGACAGAAGAAAAAGTTATTCTGCAGAATGGAAAATTAGAGCTGACCCTATCATCAAAAGGTGCTATAGTAGAGAAGGCTGTCGTAAAGAATTATAAAGACAGAAACGGAAAGAAAGACGTAACTCTGTTCAAAGGTGAGGACCAAAAACTCAGCTATATTCTCAACACTAAAGAACAGAACATAGATACTCAGAATCTTTACTTTATCGCAACACAGAAGACCGACACTACTGTTGTTTTCACAGCTCAAGCCGCAGCCGGCAAGACAGTAGAAATGGCTTATCAGCTTGGCAAAAACTATATGCTTCACATGCAGATGAGAGTAAAAGGCATGGACGGACTGTTTCCTGCCAACACAACAGCGATGGATGTGAACTGGAGCGACCGTTGCGCCCAACAAGAAAAGGGTTTCACATTTGAAAACCGATATGCCACACTCACCTACCACGAAGTACAGGGGGGAACAGACAAACTTTCAGAGACATCAGAGAAAATCAACGAGAATATAAGCGAGCAAATAGACTGGGTCGCATTCAAGAATCAATTCTTCTCAGTAGTAATGATAGCAAAGAACAACTTTGAGGAGAATTCTATTATGACAAGCATTCCTCAGGAGAAGGATTCCGGCTACTTGAAGCAGTACAACGCAAAAATGAAGACTTTCTTAGATCCGACAGGAAAGGAAGCTTCTGAGTTTGAATTCTACTATGGACCTAACAATTTCCAAATACTACAGAAAGCACAGAAAGAGTCTACTTTCGGTAAGGACCTTGAAATGACACATCTTGTATATCTCGGATGGTGGATTTTCCGTATCATCAACCGCTGGTTTACGATGTATATTTTCGAAGGGCTTGCTGCTTTGAATATACCAATGGGAATTGTACTCATACTGATTACGCTGATTCTGAAAGTCATAACCTACCCTATGGTTCGCAAGAGTTATATGTCGTCAGCAAAGATGCGCGTTCTCAAACCAAAACTTGACGCGGCAACAAAGCAGTTCGATGGTCCGGAGCAGTCTATGCAGAAACAACAAGCCATGATGCAGGAATATGCAAAATACGGAGTATCACCAATGGCAGGATGTCTGCCAATGTTGATCCAGATGCCTGTTTGGCTTGCAATGTTCAACTATGTGCCAAATGCTATTCAGCTTCGCGGTCAGTCATTTCTTTGGATTAAAGACCTTTCTACCTATGACCCAATCTACGAATGGAGCAAAAACATTTGGGGAATAGGCGACCATATCTCTCTGACTTGTATCCTATTCTGCGTAGGAAACCTTCTATATTCATGGATGACAATGAAGCAGCAGAAAGATCAGATGGTGGGTCAGCAGGCAGAGCAGATGAAGATGATGCAATGGATGATGATGCTCATGCCATTGATGTTCTTCTTTATCTTCAACGATTACTCGGCTGGTCTTAACTTCTACTACTTTGTTTCATTATTTTTCTCAGCTGCTATAATGTGGGCTCTGCGTCGTTTCACCGATGATGAGAAGTTACTCGCAAAGCTTGAAGCCTACTATAAGGAGAACAAGGACTCAGGAAAGAAACTCACCGGACTTGCAGGCAGACTGCAGACAATGGCTGAGGAGCAGAAGCGTATGGAAGCTATGCGTCGTGAACTCGAGAAAAAGAGAAAAGGAATGCAATAAATAAATCAGAGATGAAAAATTATTTAGTTTTAGCCTTTGCAGCAGTTATGGCAATAGGTAATGTAAGCATCGCGCAATCAGAAGAAACACCGTTCATCGGTAAAAGCAACATCAAGCTGAATAGCGACCGTATGACTCCAGAGGCTCTCTGGGCAATGGGTCGCATCAGTGCCTACAAAGTGTCTCCTGACGGAAAGAAAGTAGTCTATCAGGTAGGATACTATAGTGTTGAACACAACAAAAGCCATCACATCCTATACACGATGAATATTGATGGCAGTGACAAAAAACAACTCACAATGTCTACTAAGAATGAGACTGATGCCACATGGATTAATGGTGGAGAACGTATCGCTTTTCTATCCGACGGTCAACTTTGGTCAATGCGTGCCGACGGCACCGACCGTAAGCAAATTAGTCAATTCGATAAGGACGCAGAGGGATTCTGCTTCTCACCAGACGGCACAATGGTCCTTGTGCTCCACTCTTTACCTTATACAGGCAGCATAGAAGCAAAGCCCGCAGACTTACAAAAGACATCAGGACGTGTAGTAAACGACCTGAACTATCGTCACTGGGATCACTACGTCGAGACCATTACACATCCATTTATCTACTCCGTTTCTCCTGTTGGCAACTTGGAAGGTACTGCTGTTGACATTCTTGAAGGTGAGCCTTACGAGTGTCCGATGGCACCATTTGGTGGCATAGAACAGCTTGCATGGAGTCCGGACTCGAAGCAGATCGCCTACACATGTCGTAAGAAAGAAGGAGTGGCATACGCTGTATCTACCGACTCTGACATATACCTTTATAATATAAGCACACGCTCAACAAAGAATCTATGTAAGCCTGAGGGATATGTAGAACCAGAGATTGACACGACAAAGTCGATGGCAAACCAGAAGATTAATCATCTCCCTACAGATTGCAATGTAGGATATGACACTAATCCGAAGTTCTCGCCTGACGGAACACAGATAGCATGGCTTTCAATGGAGCGTTGCGGATATGAGAGCGATAGAAACAGGCTTTGTGTCTACACCTTTGCCAATGGCAATAAGGAATATGTGACAGAAGATTTCGACTCAAACGTTGACGACTATGTATGGTCTGACGACAAAGACGCAAAATTCTACTTCATCGGTGTATGGCATGCTGTAGAGAATATGTATGCCGTGCAGAAGAAGGGTGGCGTGAAGCAGATTACTGACTTCTGCGCCGATTTTGGCTCGTTACAGCTTGTAGGAAACAAGAAACAACTCCTTGCAGAGCGTCACGACTTCTTCAACAGTGCCGACCTCTACCTCATAACTCCAGGCAAGGACGCAACAAAGACAAAGTGCCAGAAAGTAACAAACGAGAACAAAGAAATAATGGACCAGCTCGCTATTGGCCGTTCCGAGAAGCACTGGGTAAAGACAACAAATGGTGAAGACATGCTCTACTGGGCAATACTCCCACCTAATTTCGATCCAAACAAGAAATACCCTACTCTACTCTTCTGCGAAGGCGGACCTCAAAGTCCGGTAAGTCAGTTCTGGTCATATCGTTGGAACTTTATGATTATGGCATCACAGGGATATGTCATTATTGCTCCAAACCGTCACGGACTTCCTGGATTCGGCACAAAATGGAACGAGCAGGTAAGTGGTGATTGGACCGGTCAGGTTATGGACGACTATCTTACAGCCATCGATGATGCATGTGAAAAACTGCCATACGTCGACAAAGATCGCCTTGGATGTATCGGTGCTTCATTCGGTGGTTTCTCCGTATATTATCTTGCCGGGCATCACAACAAGCGCTTTAAGGCGTTCATTTCGCACGACGGAGCATTCAACCTTGAGTCCATGTACACAGATACAGAGGAAGGATGGTTCTCAAATTGGGAGTATGAAGATGCTTATTGGAACAAGGACCTTTCGCTCAATGCTAAGCGAACATACGAGAACTCCCCACATCGATTCGTCGACAAATGGGATACTCCTATCCTTTGCATACAAGGTGAGAAGGATTATCGTATCAATACCAACCAAGGTCTGGGAGCATTCAACGCTGCAAAACTTCACGGTGTGCCTGCTCAGCTCCTCGTCTTCCCTGACGAGAACCACTGGGTTCTCAAACCACAAAATGGAATTCTATGGCAACGTACATTCTTCGCATGGTTGAAGAAATGGCTGTAAAACAAAAAAATGCCTATAAAGCAAGGATTAAAATATTAATGATACTACCTGAATTACCGACAGCTTAATCTTGAACGACAGCCCAAGTAAATTTCAAGGATTTAAAATCAAGAATTAACATAATAATAACAATGTCACAAACAGTAAAAACTCTTCGCGACAGCGCCGGTATGCGCTGGACAGCGTTACTACTTCTTGCATTGGCGATGTTCTGTTCATACATCTTCATGGACATTCTCTCACCAATCAAGGACCTCATGCAGTCAGAACGTGGCTGGGACTCTCTCGCATTCGGTACTATGCAAGGCTCGGAGACATTCCTCAATGTATTTGTCTTCTTCCTTATCATCGCCGGTATCATACTCGACAAGATGGGAGTTCGATTCACTGCCGTACTCTCAGGTGCAGTTATGCTTGTTGGTGGTTTGATAAAGTACTATGCAGTGAGCGACGTCTTCATAGGTACAGGACTTGAGGCTTGGTTCACAAACAATCTGAACTACATCCCGGGATTCGACGAACTTGGTATCTCACCCTTCTACCTTGGTATGCCGGCGTCAGCTAAGTTTGCTGCTGTTGGTTTCATGATTTTCGGTTGTGGTGTAGAGATGGCAGGTATCACAGTGAGCCGTGGTATCGTTAAATGGTTCAAAGGTCGTGAGACAGCCCTTGCTATGGGTTCAGAGATGGCACTCGCACGTCTTGGTGTGGCAACATGTATGATATTCTCGCCATTCTTTGCAAAGCTTGGAGGCGAGATAAGCGTTTCTCGTTCTGTTGCATTCGGAGTCGTACTGCTATGTATTGCACTCATCATGTGCATTGTCTATTTCTTTATGGATCGTAAACTTGATTCACAAACAGGCGAAGCAGAAGAGAAGGACGATCCTTTCAAGATTTCCGATCTCGGTCAGATACTCTCAAGCCAAGGATTCTGGCTCGTAGCATTACTCTGCGTGCTTTATTACTCTGCCATATTCCCTTTCCAGAAATATGCAGTCAACATGCTACAGTGCAATCTGACACTCACTCCTGGCGAAGGATTCTGGGCTGGCAGTTCTGTTACAATCATCCAATATGCAATAATGCTCCTCGTGGCTGTATGCTCATTCCTTAGCAACTTCTCTAAAGGAGTAACGAAGAAATATGGTCTGATGGTCATTGCCATCGTATCACTCATCGTCTATTGCTATATGGGTTATCGTCGTGGCTCTGCCGAGACAGTCTTTGCCGTGTTCCCTCTTCTTGCTGTTGCCATCACGCCAATACTTGGTTCATATGTTGATCATAAGGGTAAGGCGGCAACAATGCTAATGGTTGGTTCACTTCTTCTGATACTCTGTCACCTCACATTCGCATTTGTTCTTCCTATGTTCAAAGGTAGCGCTGTAGGAGGTATTATCGTGGCATACATCACAATCCTTGTTCTCGGAGCATCGTTCTCACTTGTTCCTGCAGCATTGTGGCCTTCTGTACCAAAGCTTGTCGACGAGAAGATTATAGGTTCGGCTTACGCACTCATCTTCTGGATTCAGAACATCGGACTATGGCTCTTCCCTCTGCTTATTGGTAAGGTGCTTGACAATACAAACGTAGGTGTACAGGATCCTACACAACTTGACTATACATATGCTTTGGTAATGCTGGCAGGTCTCGGTGTAGCAGCGTTCTTTATTGGAGTGTATCTCAAGGCTGTAGACAAAAAGAAAGGCTTTGGTCTTGAGGAACCCAACATTAAGAATTAACCTCTACCCGTAATATCGGAAAATGTCTACATAGGACATATCAAAAAGCAGTCGCCCCTTTAAATATTACCTTAATTCTTCTTACAAGATTTTGTACAGCAGAATTAAGGTAATATCAGGAACAAAAACCAAAAGATAAACGTAATAGAAGAAATCTTACGTAAGTCTCTTGCTGTAGAGTAACACGACCTGATAATGCGGGTTGATAAAGTAGAACGCCAAAAAGAAAAACTTGCAGGAGAAGTTGGCTGAATTTGGCAAAGATGTCTTGGCAAGTGTCATCTCTATTATTATTTCAATCTATCTGATGTAAGTGCATTATAATTAAAAACTAACAGTTGGTATTGAATGTCATTCTTTAGCAAAATATTCGGCAAAAAGAAAACTGAGCCACAAGCCATTGTTCAAGACTCTCCAGAAGTGAAATCACTTTTTGAGTTCGAGCTACGTATGGATACTTTATTGGCACAAGACCGATTCATTGCGAGAAGCGACTTTGCACCAATATACCGAGACTTTGCACCCCTCTACGACACGTTCTGCAAGTTGCAATCTACAGGAATGTTACCACATTTCTGCCAGACAGTAGCAATTAAAGAAGAGCGTGTCGTAAAATTTCTATCCCATTATTCATCATTGTCATCCAAAGACGCAAGCGAGATTAAGCAACATAATAAAGAATTTATAAACCGTCATCTCGAAGCAGATTCTTTGTATCTTGATAATATACTGAAGAAAGTTGACCCTGTCATTAAACTGGATGATGAACAGCGGCGTGTTGTCTTGTCAGACGAAGACTATACGCTTGTGATTGCCGGTGCTGGTGCAGGAAAGACGACAACTATAGCTGCCAAAGTAAAATACTTGGTTGAGAAACAGGGAATAAAACCAGATGAGATAATGGTTATCTCCTTTACCAATAAAGCCGTTGATGAATTGCGTGACAAAATCAACAAAGCTCTGAAAATAAATTGTCCCATTACGACATTCCACAAGACAGGCTTTGCCATTATTAGTCGGCAAGAACCCCAAAAACTTGGTATTGTTGACTCTGCATTTATGTTCAATGTCATTAACAATTATCTGAAAGGGAATATACTTGAGAATCCCGAGCTTGTTGACAAGCTCATATTGTTCTTCGGTAGCTATTTTGATGCACCATACGAGGGAGATGACC
>CAJPPF010000029.1 GCA_905372445.1 uncultured Prevotella sp.
GTTCTTTCCGCTAAAAGCGACGGTTTCATCGGTAAGAAACGGTGGTATTAGACTCAAGAAACGGCGGTTCTTGAAACTGATTCGTGTTTTTGTCGGCGTCAAAAAAGTCTATTATTCTGATTATCAATATCTTTCATGTAATGCTGAAAATAAGCGTTTTTTGTCACCGAACGGCAATGTACCTTCGAATATTGGCTGTACGTGCGGTTAGAACAGTCTTTTTGTTAAGTTTATTCGCATCCATCGTAGGGGCGTGATTTATCACGTTCCGCCTGTTGTGCTGGGTTTATTTTATGGCGTGGGAGCTATGATGTGTTTTCACGGAGGGAGACGGAACGTGATGAATCACGCTCCTACGGATGGCACGCTTGTTTTCCGTGCGAGGCGTAACGTGATAAATCACACCCCTTCGGCTGGCGCGTTACGGTTGTTTTATGCAATGCTTATCCAGAACTGAGGTAGTTGATTATTGGGCATTAACCCCAATCGGTCAATAGACCGCAGTGCCGTTTTATTTTCAACGAACAAAAGCTTTCCTACTGCTTTCGTCAGCTTGTGTGGCATCTTACAAGCCTTATTACCTCGCCGTAGCCCGCTACTCCCAAGGTAACAAGGCTCGCTGGTCTGCTCAACAATCAGGCAAAATCAGGCAAGGAATCTATTGACCGATTTGGGTTAATTCCTGTTGAGCGGAGGCTGATTATTGTTTGTATATCATGCCTTTCTTCAAGTCCTCCACAGTCGCGTGGTCGACGAAATATGAAAGAATCTGATAGGCGAACGCCATTGCGGCACCAGGACCGCGACCTGTGGTGATATTGCCGTCGACAGTGACCATGTCGCCGGTGTAGTCTGCACCGTCGAGATAACGCTCGAAGCCCGGATAGCATGTGGCACGCCGAGAGTTGAGTATGCCATTCTGCCCGAGCACCATCGGTGCGGCGCAGATAGCAGCTATCTTCCTGCCCTTTTCGTTCTGCAGCATCAGCGCTGAGCATACGCCGTCGTGCTCGAGAAGATTCTTTGCTCCGGGCATTCCGCCGGGCAGTATGAGCATGTCGGCGTCGCTCAGGTCGACATCGTCGAAATGCTTATCGGCAATGACGGTGATGCCATGAGCCGACTCAACAGACGTTGAAGCAGTGATACTTACCGTCACGACCTCTATGCCGCCACGACGAAGGATATCGACCGGTGCCAGAACTTCAATCTCTTCAAAGCCATTGGCGAGAAATTCATATACTTTTGGCATGTTTATTGTGGTTTTTGAAATAAAATATTTAACTTTGCATATAATCCGTCGGACAAATATACAAAACTTTGTGCAACGGACAAAGAAAACGTTTATAAAAAGAGAGAAAAATGTCAGGACGTACACTTCGCTTTGCTGTCTTCGGCAATGAATATCAGGGCAAGAAGTCGGTAGCCATACAGAAAATACTGTCGGCGCTTAGTAGTCGTGGAGCAGTGGTGGCTATCGACCGACCGTTCTATGATTTTCTTCTGGCAGAGCATGTCGATATAAAGGACACCAAGGTGTTCGATGCCGACGCCTTCGACGCCGATTTCGCCATTTCCATGGGTGGCGACGGCACCTTTCTGCGAGCCGCTGCACGCGTGGGAGCGAAAGGACTGCCTGTAATAGGAGTGAATCTCGGACGTTTGGGATTTCTCTCCGACATTATGCCCGACGATATAGAGACAGCCGTCGATGCCATTCATAATGGTGACTACCGGCTGGAGAACCATTCCGTCATAGAGGTTGATGCCGAAGGCGAGACCATGAGCGGCTCGCGGTATGCGCTGAACGACATTGCAGTGCTGAAGCGCGACACCGCTTCGATGATCACTATCCGTGCCTGTGTCGACGGTGAGTATGTCGTCACCTATCAGGCTGACGGGCTGATTGTCTCCACGCCGACGGGAAGCACCGCCTACGGACTGTCGAACGGAGGTCCTATCGTTGTGCCAGGCACTGACGTTCTATGTCTGACGCCGGTCGCTCCTCACAGCCTGAACATACGGTCGATAGTCATAAACGGCAACTCCGAAGTGACGCTTACCGCCGGTTCACGGTCGCACAATTTCCTTCTTGCCATCGACGGACGGAGCGAAAAACTGCCCGAAAGTGCTAAGGTGACAATACGCAAGGCAGCTCATAATATCAAGATAGTGAAACTGCCGAACAAGCATTATTACGCCACGCTGCGCGAGAAGATGATGTGGGGAATGGACAGCAGGGAGAATAAATGTCCTGATACGGGGATAGAGAACAAACGGAGATGATAAGACTCAACAACGAGAAATATGGCGCACGAACCATTCTCCTATGGCTTTGGGCAGCATGGAAAGGCAATCGATGGCAGGCTGTCATCAATGCTTTGCTCGGATTGCTGTCGGTTGCTGTGAGCCTTCTCTCGGTATGGGCTGTGAAGCGCGCCATCGATGTGGCGGCAGGAACGGCTGAAGGTAATATATACTGGGCGGTAGGTGTCATGGGAATGCTTATTCTCGCCGACTTCGGAATAAATATTTCGCAGGTGTGGGTAAGGAATATCCTCGGTGTGAAAGCCCAGAACCGTATGCAGCAGCAGCTCCTCGACCGACTGCTGCGGTCGGAATGGCAGGGCAAGGAGCAACGACATTCGGGCGATGTGATGAACCGCTTGGAGCAGGATGTGAACAGCGTAGTGAACTTCCTCGCCGAGACGCTGCCGAGTGCGCTGTCGACACTGGCACTGTTCGTTGGCGCATTCGTATATATGTTCTCAATGGATAAGCTGCTCTCCATAGTCATTGTGGCTATGATACCAGTCTTTGTGTTGTTCAGCAGGGTTTATGTCAGCAGGATGCGACGCCTCACCCGTGAGGTGCGCGACTCCGACAGTGAGGTGCAGAGCATATTGCAGGAGACGGTGCAGAACCGTATGCTTATAAAGACGCTGGAGGGCGACTCGGCTATGGTCGACAAACTGGAGCATACGCAGAGCACATTGCGACAGAAAGTAGTGAAGCGGACAATATTCAGTCTGTTCGCGAATCTCATCCTCAACTTTGGCTTTGCTGTCGGTTATCTCGTCGCATTCCTCTGGGCAGCACTGCGTATGTCGGCAGGAACACTGTCGTTCGGTGGTATGACCGCTTTCCTGCAGCTCGTCCACAGAATACAGACCCCAGCACGTAACCTTACGAAACTGGCGCCGGCATTCGTCGGAGTGTTCACAGCGGCAGAACGACTTATGGAACTGGAAGACAATCCGCTTGAGGAACAGGGCGACCCCATACATATGGCAGCGCCGTGTGGCGTGCGTCTGAAAGACGTGACTTATCAGTATGTTGACGGCGACAAGCCAGTGCTCGACAGTCTTTCTTTCGATTTCATTCCCGGCACATGCACCGCCGTTCTCGGTGAGACAGGCTCGGGAAAGACGACACTCATACGTCTGCTTGTGGCGCTGTTGCATCCACAGAAAGGTAGCGTCACGATATACGACCATCAGGGCAATGAGGATATTGTCACAGTATGTCATCGCTGCAACTTCGTATATGTGCCGCAGGGAAACACGCTTATGAGTGGCAGTATCAGAGATAATCTCCTGCTCGCCTCGCCGGATGCTACGGAACAGGATATGCTCGACGTCCTGAAGAAGAGTTGTGCGGAGTTTGTGGAAGACCTGCCTGAAGGGTTGGATACGCTCTGCTCGGAGAAAGGTGGCGGGCTCAGCGAAGGGCAGTCGCAGCGTATCAGCATTGCCCGGGCATTGCTCAGAAACCGTCCCGTCATGCTTTTCGACGAGGCAACGTCGGCACTTGACCCGGAGACGGAGCGGCGGCTTCTGGATAATATTCTCGCGACAAATGACAAAACGATAATATTCATCACCCACAGAATGACTGTGGTGGAATATTGCAATCAGGCTTTAACATTATGATAGATATAATTACAACGTTTCTTTTGGGATTGGCTGTCATCATACACCCATGTACGATTGCTCCTAATATTGCCGCCATGTCCTATCTTGGCGGTAAGGGGCAGGGCAAGGACGTGATGTGGATGTATATAATAGGGCACACACTGCTCTATGCTCTTTTAGGAATAGGAGTGACCTTACTGCTGAAGTTTGGCATTGTGTCAAACGGACTTGAGGCAATAATCAAGGAATGGGGACAGCCCGTGCTAATAACGGTGTTCCTCGTGGCAGGCATTTTACTTATAGTAAGTTTCTTTTTAAATCATGAGCATCACCATGCCGCCAGCGAGTTTACTGTGGGGCGCAGGGGTGCTTTCATCAGCGGTGTCTTTGTAGCCGTGGCATTCTGCCCGGAGGCGGCGTTAGGATTCTTCGGAGTGTTGATACCTATGTCGCTGACATCTCATTTTGGATTGTCGCTGCCAGTAGTGTTCGCCGCAGCAACAGCCATACCGCTGACAGGACTGGAATGGCTGTTGCGTAGAGGCATGGCAGGACGACTGGCATATATAAAAAAAATGACGAGATGGTTTAATCTCGTCATTGGTATAATGTTTCTGCTTGCCGTTGTGGCTGTTTACTTCCTGTAGAACTTCCGTCCGTTGCGTATTATGATGCCCTTATAGCTGTCGTCTACCTTCTGACCTGCAAGGTTGTAGGTCGCAGATGTCTGTTCTGCTGGCATGAAACGGTCGTTGATGTCGAGTGTAGGGTCGCTTACTGTCGATGATAATTCATACCATCCGCCATCGGTAAACACCATATCTGCCGTCTGGTTTGTGCCTACGCCACTCTGACCATTGTTGAAGATAATGTTTGTAGGCACAACAGTCAATGTGCCGTAGTAGCACCACTGCCAGATATTTCTGCCGTCGCCTGCCTTTCTTATCTTATAGCATTTCTCGCCAGGCCATACGCCGCCGGTGTAGTTCTGGTTGGAATGCTTCGAATCCCACACCCATGCCTTGACCGCTCTTGTCCATTCCTTTGGAGCAAGGAAGTAAGCCGTGAAGGTATATCCTGGTGCCGGAGTGTCGAAAGTCTCTTGCTCTTCAGCCTCCTCCTCGGTAGTGATACGGTCGAGGGTTGCCTGCCATGTTGATGTGTTGGCGTTGGTATAGAACTTATAATGATGCCCGGAGAGAATCTCTTTGAATCCTGCCGGAGCAGTGTATTTGTCGGTTGTGGTACCACAAACCACGATAAGGTCGCCCTTCGTGCCATGAATCTGACGTACGATACGTGAAGAATAGCTTGTCAGGAGGTTTGTGTAATTGCTCTGGTTTGTGATTCCTGCCAGTTTACGAGCCTCGATCATCTGCTTTATTTCCTTCTTGTATGCCATCCAGTGCTTGAAGAACACGCAAGGAGTGCCAGAGTTTGCTATGAGCCATGCGTTGGCAGCAAGAGTGTCGCGAAGTATCGGGTCCTGCTGTTGATTAGCTGAACGGTATTCAGTGTCGTGGTTTTCAATGAATGTAACAGCATATCGGCGATAGTCAGCGTCGTGGTTTAAGTTGTTATCACTGTTCAAAGCCCACCAGTTGTTATCCTTGTTCACCGCGTCGCGGACATTATATCTGAACTGGAAATCGAAGGCGGCGCTGTTGCGTTCGGTATAGTTTATCCATTGCTTAATCTTCTCGTTGCCGTCCCAATACTCTCCTACAGAATATCCAATGCCTGCATATTTATTGTAGTCGCGTACTCGAGAAGCCCAGAATCCCTTTACCATGTCATAACGGAACCCCGTATATCCAAGATATTCCTTGAGATATTTCAAGTATGCCTTGATATTGTTCTGCACATTATCCGACTTGTGGTCGAGGTCGCGCATACCGTCCCATCCCTCACCTTCGTCGTCGTTTGGCGAGAGTGGCTTGCCTCCGCTGTGCTTCGCAGTCTCGCCGCCATCGTCGTTCTTGACAATATCAGTGGATAACATCTGGTAAGTCTTGCCGTCGAGAGGATTCGTCTCTTTTGGGAAATCAACCCATGTAGGGGTCGTTCCGCGATGGTTTATGACAACGTCGGCTATCACACCAGTACCGTTTTTCTTAAAGGCTGCAATCATTGACCTAAGCTCTGCTTCGTTGCCGAAAGAACTGTTCTGGTCGTAATAATATAGTGGGTTATAGCCCATTGAGGTGCCACCACAGTTGCCTGACTGTGGAATCCACACGAGAGAGAAGTAACGTGAAATGTCGGTTGATTTCTTTTCAAGATTAGTCCATTGTGAGTCGTCGAAAGAATCCCAGTAGAATCCTTGCAGCATCACTCCGCCATAGTTTGCCGGCCAGCCTTGTGCTGAAGCCGTCGCCTGTATCAGGAAAGCGAATAAAAGCGCGAGATAGAGTTTTTTCATCTTCAGGTTTGTTTTCTTGTTATTAATCAATTGCCTGATGCAAAATTAATAATAATGTAGGGAAAATGGAAAAATAATATCGGAAATCGGCAAAAAGCGTGTGCAATCGTTATCTTTTTCAGTTTTATTTTCTTACCTTTGTAGACATAATTATAATATTAAAGAAAATCATGATATCATTCTTCAAGACCCCTGCAGGCTCTGTTATTGCCACACAGGCTGACCGTAATCTCAGCAATGATGAAGTCGAGAAACTATGTTGGCTTTATGGTGGTGCGACGCTTATCGGCAGTGAAACCCTCGAAGGCTTCTTCGTTGGTCCACGCCGTGAGATGATTACTCCTTGGAGTACGAATGCCGTTGAGATTACACAGAACATGAATCTTATCGGCATTTTGCGTATAGAAGAGTATTATCCTGTTGATTCCGAGGATGCTGAGCATGACCCAATGCTTCAGCGAATGTACAAAGAACTGAATCAGGACATATTCACTGTGAAGAAACAACCAGAGCCGATAAAGCATGTGGAGAACCTTGAGGAATATAACGAACATGAAGGTCTTGCGCTTTCTGCTGAGGAAATAGAATATCTGCATAATGTGGAAAAGGAGCTCGGGCGTCCTCTCACTGACTCAGAGATATTCGGATTCGCACAGATAAACTCAGAGCATTGCCGCCACAAGATATTCGGTGGCACATTCATCATTGACGGCGAAGAGAAGGAAAGCTCACTCTTCGCCATGATAAAACGCACCACAGCCGAGAACCGCAATAAGATTCTTTCTGCTTACAAGGACAATGTGGCATTTGCCGAAGGTCCTGTCATTGAGCAATTTGCGCCGGCAGACCATTCAAAACCTGATTTCTTCCGTGTCAAGGAAGTGAAGAGCGTCATCTCACTTAAGGCAGAGACACATAATTTCCCTACCACCGTGGAGCCGTTCAACGGTGCTGCTACCGGCACCGGCGGTGAGATTCGCGATCGTATGGGCGGTGGTGTCGGCTCATGGCCACTTGCAGGAACGGCAGTATATATGACTTCCTATCCTCGTAAGGAGGACGGCGTCCGCCCATGGGAAGAGATAATGCCTGTGCGTGAATGGCTGTACCAGACTCCGGAGCAGATACTTATAAAGGCGTCGAACGGTGCTTCCGACTTCGGAAATAAGTTCGGACAGCCGCTCATCTGCGGTTCTGTGCTTACATTCGAGCAGCAGGAGCATGGCGAGAAATATGCGTACGATAAGGTTATAATGCTTGCCGGCGGTGTAGGCTACGGCACACAGCGTGACTGCCTGAAGGGCAAACCGGAGAAAGGAAACAAAGTTGTTGTCATGGGAGGAGAGAACTATCGCATCGGACTTGGTGGCGGTTCAGTGTCATCGGTCGAGACAGGTCGTTACTCATCGGGCATAGAGCTGAATGCCGTTCAGCGTGCAAACCCTGAGATGCAGAAACGTACTTACAACGTGGTGCGTGCCTTGTGCGAGGAAGACGAGAATCCTATAGTAAGCATTCACGACCATGGTAGTGCAGGACACGTTAACTGTCTCTCGGAACTTGTAGAGGAAAGTGGTGGCATTATCCACATGGATAAGCTACCAATAGGCGACAAGACCCTCTCTGCAAAGGAGATTATCGCTAATGAAAGCCAAGAGCGTATGGGGCTGCTCATCAACGAAAAGGCAATAGAACATGTGCAGAAGATTGCTGACCGCGAGCGTGCTCCTATGTATGCAGTAGGCGAGACTACCGGCGACGCACGCTTTGTCTTCGAGCAGGCTGATGGCGTTCGTCCGTTCGACCTCGCCGTGGAGCAGATGTTTGGGTCTTCGCCAAAGACAGTAATGGTCGATAAGACCGTTCAGCGCAAGTATGATGTGGCGGTATATAACGACAGACATGTCGACGAATATATAAAGAATGTCCTCAAACTCGAGGCTGTGGCTTGTAAGGACTGGTTGACAAACAAGGCAGACCGTTGCGTCTCCGGTCGTGTTGCACGCCAGCAGTGTCAAGGCGAGCTGCAGCTGCCACTGTCCGATCTCGGTGCTGTGGCTCTCGACTATCGCGGACGGAAAGGTATCGCGACAGCCATTGGACATGCTCCGCAGGCTGCCCTCGCCGACCCGGCTGCAGGCTCTGTGCTCGCAGTTGCTGAAGCGCTGACAAACCTCGTCTGGGCTCCTATGACCGACGGGCTTGACTCTGTCTCTCTCTCAGCTAACTGGATGTGGCCCTGTCGCGCTCAGGAGGGTGAGGACGCACGTCTGTATAACGCTGTGGAAGCGCTGTCAGACTTCTGCTGTGCACTACAGATTAACGTGCCTACGGGTAAGGACTCGCTGTCGATGACACAGAAATATCCTAACGGCGACAAGATTATTGCTCCTGGAACTGTCATTGTCAGTGCAGGTGGAGAGGTGAGTGATGTTCGGAAGATTGTCTCTCCGGTAATGAAGAAAGTCTCTGCCAGCCGTTTCTATCATATCGACTTCTCGTTCGACATGCAGCAGCTCGGCGGTTCTGCCTTCGCGCAGACCCTCGGAAAGGTGGGCAGCGATGTTCCGACGGTGAAGAATCCGGAGTATTTCCGCGACGCTTTCCTCGCCGTGCAGCAACTCATCGACGAGGGACTTGTGCTCGCAGGACACGATATATCAGCCGGTGGCATGGTGACAACGCTTCTTGAGATGTGCTTCGCAAACACAACGGGAGGTATTGATGTGAACCTCGATAAGTTCCAAAACACCGACCTCATAAAGGTATTATTTGCCGAAAACCCGGGTGTAGTGATTCAGGTGGCTGATACAGACAGTGCTCGCGTGAAGAAGATTCTTGAGGATGCAGGCGTTGGCTATTTGAAGATTGGCGTACCACAGGTACACCGTTCACTGACCGTTCACCGCGACGAACGTACGTTCGACTTCGATATTGACGAGATGCGTGACGCATGGTATGAGACATCCTACCTGCTCGACCGCCGTCAGAGTTTCAACGGCAAGGCAGAGGAGCGTCGCGACAATCTCGGCAGACAACCTGTAGAGATACTGTTCGGCGATGACTTTACGGGTAAGCTGTCACAGTATGGTCTCAATCCTGACCGTCGCGAAGCGAGTGGAATACGCGCCGCAGTGATACGTGAGAAGGGCACTAACTCCGAGCGCGAGATGGCATACGCATTCTGGCTTGCAGGATTCGACGTGAAGGATGTCACCATGACCGACCTTATCACGGGGCGCGAGACTCTCGATGATGTCAACGTGATTGCTTTCTGTGGTGGATTCTCCAACAGCGATGTGCTTGGTTCTGCCAAGGGCTGGGCAGGCGCTTTCCTCTACAACCCAAAGGCAAAGGCTGCGCTCGACAACTTCTATGCACGCAAGGACACACTGTCGCTCGGCGTATGCAACGGCTGCCAGCTGATGGTGGAACTCGGACTGCTCAACCATACCTGCGCAACATCCGATTCACACGACTATGCGCAGATGCTACATAACGACTCACATAAGTTTGAGAGCTCTTTCGTTTCGCTCGCTATCCCTGAGAACAACTCAGTTATGTTCTCTTCTCTTGGTGGCTTTAAGATAGGTACATGGGTGGCACACGGCGAAGGTAAGTTCCACTTGCCACTGCCTGAAAGTGAGTATAACATCGTTGCAAAATTCAACTGCAACACTTATCCTGGCAATCCTAACGGGTCTTCTTATGACGTGGCGGCTTTGGCAAGCAAGGACGGACGTCACTTGGCTATCATGCCACACCCTGAACGCACCATATTCCCTTGGCAGTGTGGCTTCTATCCGCAGAACCGCTTGATGACCGACGAGGCTACTCCATGGCTTGAGGCATTCGTAAATGCACGCCGTTGGGTGGAGAAGCATCTTCAGGAAGAGCCTGACTTCGGATAATACAGAATCCTGCAAAGAATAATGGATACATACGAACAAGATATTTTAGATACCAGTCACGGAAATATCGATGAGGCTGGTATCGCCAGCGACGGTAATATCAGCGATGAGGCTGTTGCAACTGCAGATGCTGTGGACAATGGCGCCAGTGCATCTGCAGTGCCTTCGGCTTCAATCGATGAGGACGAACCATTTGTGCTCGAGCCTGAGAAACCCGTCATAAAGCGCAGCCGTCGCTCATCTTATCGACCTTCCGACTATAACCCTCCGCGCAGGGAATACACCGAAAAACTGCGTGAAGCAGCGGTACTTGAGGCGGCAGGCAAGGAAGCAGGCCCGGCATACAACAAGAAAATCCATCGTGACATAGGTTGGCGACTGTTCCGCACATTCTTCAAGATAGGTATCGTTACATTCGGAGGAGGTTATGCCATGATACCGATGATTGAGGAAGAAGTCGTCGATAAGAACAAATGGATTGACAAGAAGACATTCCTCGACCTTATAGCCATAGCGCAGACCTGTCCCGGCGTGTTCGCAGTAAACATCTCCACCTTTATCGGCTATAAACTGCATCGCACGCTCGGCGCGGTGCTTGCCGCCTTTGGCGCAGCGCTGCCGTCGTTCATTATCATTCTGCTCATTGCTATGTTCTTCGTTGAATTTCAGCATATTCCATGGGTAATGGCATGTTTCCGCGGCATCCGTCCGGCAGTAGTGGCACTGATAGCAGTGCCCACATTCAACCTCGCCCGCAGCGCAAAGATAAATCTGCAGACGTGTTGGATACCCATACTCTGCGCATTGCTCATATATCTCCTTGGTGTCAACCCTATATATATTATAATAGGTGCAGCCTTCGGAGGCTATCTTTACGGCACATTAGTAAAAGACAAGGATTAAATTATGATTTATCTCTATTTGTTTATCACGTTTTTCGAGATAGGAATTTTCGGTTTCGGAGGTGGCTACGGCATGCTGTCGCTCATTCAGACCGAGGTAGTGGTGAATCATAACTGGCTCACCACGGCAGAGTTCACCAACATCGTAGCCATATCGCAAATGACACCCGGACCAGTGGGAATAAACTCCGCTACCTACTGTGGATATGTTGCTGCGCATAATGCCGGCTTCGGTGGCGGAATGGCTGTGCTCGGTTCTGCCATTGCCACATTCGCACTGGTTCTGCCTTCGCTCATTATGATGATTCTGATCTCTAAGATGTTCATGAAGTACATGAACCATCCGGTCGTCACGAATATATTTCTTGGTCTGCGTCCAGCCGTCGTCGGACTGTTGGCAGCTGCGACACTGCTGCTCATGACGGAAGATAATTTCTCTACTCCGCAAAGCAATCCGTGGCAGTTTTATATCAGTGTTGCACTGTTCGTGGCAACATTCGTAGGTACGAAATACATTAAGGTGAACCCAATTCTGATGATTGGACTTGCCGCCTTCGCCGGACTCATACTACTATATTAACCACAAAGCGGGAAAAAACTGCAGGAAAGCTCTTGTTCTTTGATAATGAAAACCCCCTGCGCTCTATTGATCAGTTGGGGATTATATTTGTACTAAAAACAAAGTGCTATGGAACTCGAAAGCAAAACACCCTATATTGCATGACCAATATAGGGTATTTTGGTGCTGCAATATAGGGTATTTTGGTCGACCAAAATAGGGTGTTTTCCAAACGGCTGACAATGAGATTGTTACAGAGACGTTACGGAGTTATTTCTGTTGTGCAATGAAGAGCTTACAACCGGGATAAGAATTGCAACATAGAAACCGTCATTTCTTTTCCTTGGCGAAAAGCTGACTGAAGTATACAAGACGAAGCAGGTTGCGGGCACGCAGTATCTTTTCTGCTGTCTGCTTATAACGTGGCATTGCGATTGTCTGCTCCTGATTATAACTGTAGAACTGATATTCAGCAATGGTATCGCACAGAAGATTCTTACCCATCGGCATATAGCTGGTGTGTTTAAATGCGAACGGTGCAATGGTGGCAACGATGTCGTCGTGACATCCCCAACGTTCCGTACTGTTTTTATACTCCTCTCGCATGAGATACGGGGGGATGTATACATACATCGGCACAGAGTATTTCCAACGTAGGTCAATCTTTGTATAATCGAGAATGGAGCGCACGTTGTGGTCGCCTGTAGCAATTATGATAGTGTTGCGTGCGGCTGGCGATTTCTTGAAGTTGTCGAGAAACTCGCCTAACATCTTATTATAATATTTATATCCGGCGATGTATTTCGCCAAAACCTTTTTGTTTTTCTCTGCAAAGACCGGATTACGGTAGAACTCGTCATCAGGCATATCTATAATACCTTTTTCAGGCAATTCAAACGGCGGATGATTGGTCGTTGTGACGGTAAGAATCATCTTCGGCAAATCGTTTTCAGTATTCAGATGTTCCAACACGGAATTAAACAGATGGTGGTCGAACACGCCTATGCTGTTGTACTTATACTCCTGATGTTCTTTCAGCAAAGCGTATTTCCCGATAATCTTCTTGAACTTCTGATAGTGGAGAGCCTCTGCACAATTCTCCCATGCCACGTCCATGCCCGATATAAACTCCGTCATGTATCCGCTTTCATTGAATGGTATGGCGATGGATGTCGGCAGTTCTATCATGTGATAGCGTGATGCAAACAGTCGCGGCAGTGGTGTGCTTACTGTGATGTTCTCTAATGAGGCAATAGTGCCGTTGCACACAGACTGGAAATTCCTGAAGAATAAGTCTTCGCTGATATGCCTTCGCATGCCGTAAAGCATGTCGTTTTCCTTGCCGTCGAGGTTCATCAGGAAATTGCTCCAGCTCTCACCGTATATAATAAGTATGTTAGGCTGCTTATGCGGCAATGTGTCTGCCACGCTCTCAAACAGCGCATCGTGCAGTGATTTCAAAGTGTCGCTGCCCAGTGTCATCCTCTTTCCGGTATAGACATCAAGCGCTTCCTGCAAATCATTGAATTGATACTCTCTGACCAGCGCCTCCACATTGGGAATGTCAAACGCCTTGCTTTTCTCTTTCAGTGCCTTCTTAAGCATATAGACGCTGTTGGGAACGACATCGTTCAGCGTCTTGCTGCTCGACACATAAGTGTCCTCCACTTGCAGCGGGAACCGCCATACCGAGCCGCGCAGACATACTGCTATGAATAAAACAAACACAATCAGACCGACGTATGTCGTCTTCCGGTTATGCTCTTTCGTGTCGTTCAGACAGTGTTTTTCTATTCTTCGCGACAGCAAGAACACCGATAGTATGGACGCGAGAATTGCAAAGCCATATACCATTACGTGATACTCCTCCCATATTGCAGTTATCAGTCCTGCCGGTCCTTCATTAAAGAAGTCGAACAGCGTGATGTTGATATGAGAGTTGAAGTTGTGGTAAAAGCCTAAGTCTATGACGGACAAGATGATAAGTAGCGTGCTTATCAGTGTGAAATAAATGATATGGAATTTACTGACAAGCTTTTTGTACCGTTCGCCTTTTATCCATATACCGGCAATAAGCAGTGCTGTCGGTATCAGCATTACGTAGGCGCCCACCTGCAAGTCAAATCTCATAGAGTTGAATATAAGCAGTGGGATAGAAGGCTTATTCTGCACAATCTCGCATAATGGCACATACATCAGCACGAACGCAATTCTGGCGAACAGCAAGATGCCGGTTATGATCAGAAGATATTTAAGCGATGACAGTATCCGTTTGTCTGTATATGAGTTGCCCATAAACGTTTCTTTCTTATTACAGTCGTTCGGCTTCTTTCACCTTTTGCTTCTCTTCATTGAACTTCTTCATGCCGAAGTTATACCTCGCTGTGAACATTACGCGTCTTGACTCTCCGTTGAATCGAGTCTGCAGATAGAGTGTACCCTTTGTTCCGTAGTTATCCCAGCGCTCGGTATGCAGAATGTCTGTCATGAGAAGCGACAGCCTGAGCCGGTCTTTCATGAAGTTGCGGCTTATCCCTGCGTCGATGCTTCCATACGATTTTATCACCTCATAGCTTGGTCCTTGGCTCTTGGAGTTGTAGCGTGCGGACGTCTCGAGGCGGAATTTATACGGCAGACTGAAATCATTGGCAATGGAGAATGTCAGCGACGGACGCCTGTAAGTTTCGTTATAGCGCTCATAATTCAGACGGTTGATGAAATAGTAAAGACCGATATTGGCGTTGATATTCCACCATTGGGAGATGCTTTTACCATAGTTCGCGTCGAATGCCAGCTGTTGTTGTCTGCCGATATTCTTTGTTGTCATTACGATCGTGCCTTTTGTATATTCGTCTGTGATAGAGGTGAAATAATTGTTCAGCTGGTTGTATGCCAGTGTGACGTTCAGTTGTCTGTGCGAAAGTCCCATTATTATCTTATGTCCGTATTGAGGAGTGACGAAAGGATTGCCCTTCCAGTAGGTCAGTTCGTCGAGAAGATACTCGAAAGGATTAAGCGCCTCATATCTCGGTTTGTCCTGACGCATACTATAGCTCAGTGACAGCATGGTGTTCTTTGCCAGATGATAGTTGGCTGAAAGGTTGGGAAAGACTTTCCAGCGGTCGAGTCTGTTCTCTTCACGGCTTGCATCTTTTTTATAAGAATGCAGCTGTCCTAAGGTTTTCTGATATTCCACTCGCATACCGGCTGACGTGGTCCACTTGCCGAAATGAACAGTATATTGAGCGTAAGTCTCAAGATTATTTTCATTATAGACAAAGTGATTGGAGCGCTTATCGTCTAAAACATCCCTCTCCTGAAACCTAAAATCATTGTCGCTCTTCACCTTTGCCGTCCTCACGCCTGCTGACAGTTCGCCCGAAGTGCCAATCTTGCGACGGTAGTCGGCGGTGAGGGAGTAGATGTCAATGTGTTTTTCGTTGAACGAATGATACAGATTGCTTTGCAGCAGCGCATTCTCCGGCGAGTAATACGCATTTGGTTGATTGCATGCGGAATTGCTGTTCATACGAATGTAATCGGCGTTGAATCTTATGCTTTGCGTGCTGTCCGGCGTATATGTATAACTCAGTCCTGCACTATAGCGCAGGTCCTTCTGCTTCTCGTAGTCGTTCATGGCGCGAAGAATCTGTTTCAGTTTATTCTGTCCGTCAAAAATCTGTGTCTCCGTTTCCGTTATGCCCGGACCCACAATAGCGTGTCCTGCAACGTTGGCAATAAGCTTGTGGTGCGTGTCGGGGCGGAAAATAAACTCTATGTCGCCCGCATGCGTGTTTCGCTTATCCGTATCGTCGGTGGTCGAGAGATTCTTGTTTCCGTCTTGTATTCGCTTGCTGCCATACCACATATTGTAGTTGCCCATGATGTGGTTATAGTTTATCCCCAGCTGCCACGTGTCTCTGTTGTACGAAAATGCCACATCTGCGTTTTGCCGGACATGGTCCCAATAACTTACGCCCTGCGAGGTTGTGAAGAAGAACCCTCGTTCGCCGTGTTCCTTCATTGTTATCTCAATAATGCCGCCGGCACCCTCCGAGCCGTAGCCGGCATTCGGATTTGGTGAAGTGGTTATCTTCTGAATCTTTGTCGACGGCAGAGAGCGCAGAAACGCAGTGAGGGCATCACCTTGAAGCATAATCCTCTTGCCGTTTACATAGATGTTCGTGCCGCCAAGCGAAGCAAGCGAAATATTACCTTTGCTGTCAACGCGAATACCTGGCGAATGCTTTAACACATCAATGGAATTACCTAAATCGCCGAGAAAAGTGTTCGCCACGTCGATAACGATCTGTCCTTCTTCCATCCTTGTAATGGGTCTGTGTCGGCGAGCCGTTACAGTGATGCCCTCAATGTTCGTTACGCTGCTTGTCATGGTTATGTTCAAACGAGGCTCTGCGAGTGGAGTAGTGATATTGAGAAGAGTGTCTTTATAACCCAACGAACTGACATACACCTGATATTCGCCCTTGTCGAGAGCGGCGTTCATAAATCCATCTATATCTGTGATGCCCGTCTGTACCACAGCCTTACTGTCACGTCCGCTTATTATGACCGAAGCACCGTCAACCGCTATGTGGTCTTGATCCTCTATGTGCAGGGTGATGTTCTGCTGTCCCATAGCCTGAAGACTGAAAGTTATAAACAATAATACAAGGAAAAGTGTCGACTGTTGCAGCTTGTTTGTCATGATTGATTTCATAAAAGTGAAAGTTATTTTGTCAGAGATGACCGACTGCGGGCAAACCATAATCGCTTTCGGTCGATTACTGCAAAGGTAATAAATTATTTTCAATGGCATATAGTGCGTGGAGTATTTTTTACATTTATGCGCCAGTTATGTATACGTTTTCTGTGAATACAGATTTGCGTTATTCCAAATCAGTCAAGGACTCTAATAACCGATTTGGGATTAAGCGTGGGATAATGACAGATTGAAGAAAAGCAAACGGGAGACGATACCCGTCAGAGGTATGTCTCCCGTTCTGTGTTTATAAATTTCTATAAGGCGAGAATACTATCGTCTTACCTTAATCGTGCTGCCGTCGGTATATTTAATGATGTATACGCCCGGTGCGTCAGTATTGCTTACACGTGTTCCCGCTACTGTGAAGATGCTGTCAATCTGCTTTTCGCCGATAGTGTTGCTTGGCTGAACATTGTTTATGCCTGTCACCGCCGTATCATAGTTTATGACAGGAGCAATAGTCAGCGACAACGGGTCGTCTACATTCTTATACCAACTCTTTGTGCCGAGCGAATGCCCCTGGTTGTCCTGATCTTCCATGAAGTGGAATGTCGTGCATTTCTCGCCGGCGGTGCGACGCACGGCATATATCGCTATATCATCAGCGTAAGGACTGACGTCAATCGATTTGTTAGGGAATGGACCAATGGTGACGAAGAACTGCTGACCCTTCTTGATTGTCGCAGAATTTGGGAAGCGGAATATTGTAGCGACAACATTATCGGCATCGTAAGCCAGCTGGCTCGCCTTGAGACTTGTCTTTGCAAGTTCCTCGCCTGGCAGACCATCTTCGTTGCGGCTGTTGATCGTCAGTGTTATCTCAGCATCAGGCGATACGGTCGTTGTCGTTGCAAAATATACCGCAACGCTGTCAATACGTGCGTCGGCGAGTGGCGCTTTATACTCTTCGGCGAAAAGCTCCAAGCCAGCCCAATTGCTGCCGGCGTAGTTGCCATAGAAGCCGAGCGCTATCTTGGCGATGTTCTGATTCTCTTCTATGCCGATATTCCAAACCTCCTGATAGCCGCCTGCCTGAATGGCATGGACCATCATGTCCTGGCTTGAGCCGACGTTATTCTTGGCAATAAGCCCCACGCTCGTCACACCTTTCTTTATATATGTGACCGTTGGATTCTGTTCGGTGCTCTCTTCTGTGTCAGTGTTCTGGAATGCCCACTTCCATTCTGTAGGGTTGTTGGCAGAAAGGTCGCGGAATGTAACAGGCACGTCAGTAGGAACGAACACTCCTACGTATGGCGACTCATACCCTTCCTCAGGCAGTCCGATGCGTGCTTCCGGTCCGCGCTGCGAAACGACGATATAGTTTTCGCGTGTTGTTGTCGCCTTCTCCTCGCCACGGCGAACGGTGAATGTGACATTATAAGTGCCTGCCTTATTATATGTAATGACCGGATTCGTCTCTGTCGATGTGGCTGGCGTGCCGCCGTCGAATGCCCATTCTAATGCCTCCGGTTCTCCTTGTGCAAGGCTGTTGTAGCGGATTGTCTCGCCCTCGAAGATGTTTATCTGTGTAGTCGACGCAGGGTCGTCCTGCACGATACGGAAACCGTCGACAGCCAAGTCTTCGCCGCCGAATTTATAGAAGAACTGAAACTTCACCTTCTTACCTGCATACGGCTTGAGGTCGAAGCTGAACTTATTCCATATCGGTCCCGTGTAGCTGTTCTCCTGTGCCCACGTGAAAGCATCCAGAAGGCGCATGGTATTGTTTTCTTCGTCAATGACGTTGAACTGCCATGAGGCGTCGTACAGGAACACTCCCGAGAATTTGGCATAGAACTCGACAGCACTGTTTTCATTGATCAGCATTTCAGGCGATGTAAGTTCGGTCGTTCCGCTGCCTTGATAGCTTATCGATGCGGAGGTCTTGTCTTTGGCATTAATCTCTGAGAAGGACGCGTTGGCAAGTTTCCAGCCATTTCCGACGGTCCATTCAGCGACTTCCTCCTTGGAGTCGAAGCCCTGGGTGTAGACTTCCTTCACTGCCTTGTCAGTGGTGAACTTAGCCTCCAGAGGCTCATTGATTATGAAGTTGGCAGTCACAACAGCGCTGTTGACGTTGTAGCCGCGGGTCATAACATACAGACGACAGCTCTTGTCGATGGTGAACTTCACCGCCCGGCTGTCGGTTATCACGCTCTTTGTGTAGTCGCCAACGAACTCTTCTTCGTTGGCAGCCTTATCAGAGTACCATATCGTGACTGCATTTTCATCGTCGGTGCTTATAGTCACTTCTACCGGCGCGGAGAATGTTCCGCCCATAGGAGCGACAACAGGTGTCTTCAGAGGAGTCCTTGTCTTTACCAATACCTTCATCTCCACGGTCTGAGGCTTGTAGGTGTTGTTGCCGGCAAAGACTGCCGAGATGGTCACCTCCGAGTCTCGCTCTACATAAGAAGACGAGAGCACACCGTATTCATCGACCGAGCACACATTCCATGCACTGCTCTTATAGGTTATCGGTTCGAGTTTATTGGGATTCAGTAGGTCGGCAACGCCGTCGTTGCCTGAGAGGAGTTCTATGTAGGTCTTGTTGAAACTCAGCCCAGCTTCTTTGCGTATCACATACGTTGCCGAGCTTACGTCAGAGTATTCCTCGCCCTTCTTCACACATGCCTTCAGCGTTGTAGTCTCGCTGATAGTCAACGGGGTAGTGTAAAGTGTGCGGCTCTCACCTTCAACTCGCGGGTTGCTGCCGTCGGTAGTGTAGTAGATGCTGTATGTGCCGGTTTCAAGTCCTTCTGCTGAAAGCGCTACGGTCTGTGGTGTGTCGTATATTCCTCCTGCAAGCGAAAAGGTGGGAGCGGCTACTGCAGAGGCAATCACCTCGTAGTCGATCTCCACCTTCTTTATATATAGCACATTCTTTTTCTCACTCGTCTGGTCAAGATTTATCTGTATCTTGCCTTCCTGCGCCTCACCATTTGGTGCAAAGGCATGCTCGGTGTGATTGCTTGTCAGTGCTTTCGCCTCATTTCCGTCCGATAGATATTTCTGCCCGTTGATGATTACACTGACGTTAGCCTGATTCTCTTCTTTAGCCGTCTTCGCTGTCACACGCACTGCCTTAATCTTACCAGCCAAGGCAGTTGTCCACATCTCGGTATGGCTTGCTGCCTCTGAGTTTTTGCCGATGGTCTGACCACCGGTTTTCACGTAGGCATAGGTATGTGTGCCTTCCGAACGGATACTCCACTCCAATCCGTTGAGAGTTGTGGTATATACATCTTTCACCACATAGGACGTGCCGAAGTTATAGAAACCCTCGGAGCCCACTGTAGTGTGAGCTTTGTCCCAAATCATAGTCCATGTCTTTGTATCTGCCTGCACGGAGAGCGGCAAAACCATAAGAACTAAGGAAATAAATAAAACGAGTTTTTGTTTAATCATAATGTATAATTTAAGTGTTATAACGCATACAAAGATAATTAAAAAAGAAGGAATGACAAATAAATACACTGTAAAACTTACAGAATAAAAGTATTTCGCCCGGAAAAGCATAAATTGTCATTTTCTGCAAAACAACGTTTAATCCAATCGATCAATAGATTTAGGTTTAAAACG
>CAJPPF010000030.1 GCA_905372445.1 uncultured Prevotella sp.
CCTGTTTTGGTCGACCAAAATACCCTATATTGCAATAGCAAAACACCCTATATTGGTCATGCAATATAGGGTGTTTTGCTTTCGCGTTCCATAGGTATATGAAATTAGCATATATACGGGGTGCCTTCAAAACGGGAAAAAAGCTTATAAATAAACACGAAATACCATCCGTCATTGCATACGCTGAAGCATGAATCTAAATCAAGAAAACAGATACTCCTTTGGTTATCTCGTCAAATTGCCTTACCTTTGTATACGAAAAGTAAAATGGCTTTTTAAGGGGTGCTCGAGAGTTCGGGCTGAGATCAGACCCTTTAACCTGATCCAGGTAATGCTGGCGTAGGGATTGAAGAGACCCCCTTATTGTATTATGTTCTAATATTATAAGGTAATGAACAAAATTATTTTTTCAGCTTTAGCGGCGCTCATGACGGGCACTGCAACAGCACAGACAATTGACTCGCTCCGTGTGGAAGAACTCAGCGAGGTAGTGGTAAAAGGTGTGAAAGCACAGAAGGACGCTCCGTTTGCCATGGCAAACATCAAGAAAAAAAGTATTGAGACGTTCTCAAAGACAGGTCGTGAACTGCCATTCCTGTTCGCACAGACACCAAGCATAGTGGCATGGGGTGAGAACGGTTTGGGCATAGGCACTTCGTATATGCGTATCCGTGGTGCAGGAAACTCGCGTATAAACGTGACCATCGACGGCGTTCAGCTCAACTCGCCTGAAGATGAGTGCGTGTTCTGGGCAAACATGAGTTCGTATGCGTCATTGTTGGGCAGCGTGCAGATACAGCGCGGTGTCGGAACATCGACCAATGGCGACGGTGCTTTCGGCGGAAACATAGCACTGACTACAAAGAACCCAAGTCTGACGCCTCGGCTCGAACTGACAGGAAGCTACGGCTCATACAACACATATCGTGCCGGAGGACAGTTCTCATCAGGACTGCTCATGAAGCATCTTGTCATCGAAGGTGCATATCATCACACCGCAACCGACGGTTTCATGAACGGCACAGCCGGCAACGCAGGTTCATATTATGGAGGACTGTCGTGGATTGGCAGCAACTTCGTGGTACGCTACAAGAACATCGGCAACTATGAGCACATGGGACAGGCATGGTATGGTGTCGACACAGGTGATCTGCTCAACGGAAACTACGGTGTGAAGTCGGGACTGAAAACATACGCTGACTTCTGGAAAGCCGGTCTGGGAAAATATAATAAGCTCTACGAATCACTGAACGACGGCAGTGACCCATCGAAGGGAACATCACGATATAAGATGAACAACGGCTCACTGTGGGATAAGACTACCGACAATTTCTGGCAGGACCATAACATTCTGTCGCTTGCCATCGACATTGACGACCACTGGAAAGCCAGCGGAACACTGCACTACACATACGGATACGGATATTATGAAGAGTTCCGCTATAAGAACAAGCTGAAGAAGTTCGGACTAAGCAATTTCGTTCTTTCTGACGGCACAATACTCAAGAAGACCGATTTCGTGAGAAAGAAAGGACTGGAGCAGCATGCCTACGGATTAATTTGGAATGCCAACTACCACAACGAGGACTGGGACATCATCACCGGACTATCGGCACAGAACTTTGAAGGCAGCCATTTTGGCAAACTGACGTACATCGCCAACGATGAATTGAGAAAGGCTCTGATGAAAAATGGGCACTATACCTATTATGACTCAAAGGCACACAAGGGCGACGAGAGCGTGTTCCTAAAGACTACCTATCATCTTACTCCTGTGTGGAACGCATTTGTCGACCTGCAATATCGCTATGTCACATACCGTACAGATGGCGTAAACGACAAGTTCATCGACAATGGCGACGGTACATACGGTAAACATCGTCTTGACATAAACGAGGAATATCACTTCTTCAACCCTAAGGCTGGATTTGCATTCCACAACAATGGACACCGTGCCTATGTCTCTGCGGCAATGTCGAACCGCGAGCCTGAGCGCAACAACTTCACCGACAACGGCTCCTACCCTGCCCCAAAGGCAGAGCGTCTGACCGATATCGAACTGGGATATAGCTACACAGGGCAGAAATGGGCAGTCGGACTGAACGGATATTACATGATGTATGACAATCAGCTCGTGCAGACCGGAGAACTCTCTGATATCGGCGAGAACCTGACAACAAACATTAAGGACTCTTACCGTATGGGCGTAGAGCTGACCGCTTCTTATTCGCCACTGGCATGGCTCGACATATATGGCAACGCAGCACTGTCACAGAATAAGATAAAAGACTTCGACGAGGTTGTAGAGGACTGGGAGAAAGATTCACAGAAAATACATTACGACAACTCTACACTGGCTTTCTCGCCTTCTGCAATATTAAACGGTTTCGTGTCGGCACACTGGGGAGCATTTGAGGCAACATGGCACACAAACTTTGTAAGCCGTCAGTATCTCGACAATAGCGAATCAAAGGACCGCTCACTCCCATCATACTCACAGAGCAATATTTCTGCAAATTACACGTTGAATATGAAGCGATGGGCAGGAATACGCGAGATAATAATCGGTGCGAACCTTAATAATGTCTTCGACTCACACTATGCTGCGAACGGCTGGGTGTACTCCGCTATATCAGAAGCAAACGGGCACACCAACGCCAACCGTTACCGCGAGATAGGATTCATTCCTATGGCAGGAAGGAATTTCATGGTGAACCTGACAGTGAAGCTCTAAGCACATTTCCGCAAAGCCCTGAACCGTTTTCTGTCACACACGGGAACTACAGATCACCGGCTTGAAAGCAACGTCGGCAGGATGACACCGCATGAGCGGAGCAAGGGCATGAAATGAAAAAAGATGAATGAGATTCTAAACTATATTCACGAGAACTGGATGGATGTGCTGGGCGCCATGCTTGGACTGCTCTACCTCTATCTGGAGATGAAAGAAAATATATGGATGTGGATCGTGGGCACAGTGATGCCCATGATCTATATCTTCGTGCTCTACAAGGCTGGCATCTACGCCGATTGCGGCATGGAGGTCTACTATTTCCTTGCGGGCATATATGGTTTCGTTATGTGGCGCTTCGGCAGGACCAAAGACCGCCAGCCGATAAAGATAAGCCACACTCCACGCCAACTGAAGAATACTCTATGGGTTGTGACGCTTGCATTATGGATGGTCATAGCGACCTTTCTCGAGAAGATGACCGACAGCACCGTGCCCTACATCGACGGACTTAGCACAGCCATGTCGATAGTAGCACTGTGGATGCTCTCACGTAAGTTAATCGAGCAGTGGTGGGTATGGTTCGCGGTTGATGCCATTTCCGTAGGACTATATATATATAAAGGTATATACGGTCGTGCAATACTCTATTCCATATATACTGTAATGGCAATATACGGCTATTACGTATGGAAAAAGAAGATGATAAAACAATAGGAAATAGTTCCTATTGCAACTATAATAATTATTATGCAACAAAAACAGTTTAACAAACGTTCTGCTCTGCGATTCACTCATTTCTCTCGCAAGGGTTACGCGCTGTTCTCTGTTCTTGGACGAGAGGTTCTCGTGGGAGTGCTTGCCGTATCGACTTTGACCTATGCCAAAGCTGAAGGCATCAGCACAAGCACTGAGCGCTCCACTGAATCCACAGAACATGAAGAGGTGAAACTCGACGAGGTGATAGTGACAGGCTCGCGGGCACCGCTGACTTTATCACAGTCGGCACAGATTGTTACTGTCGTAACTCGCGATGATATCGCCCGGGCTGCGGCAGAGAGTATCAACGATGTATTGAAGTTAGTCCCTGGCGTGGATGTCCGTCAGCGTGGGGGCTTTGGTGTTCAGACGGACATATCAACGCGTGGAGGTAACTTCGACCAGATTACCATTCTTCTTAATGGAATAAACATCTCCTCGCCACATACCGGACATCTTTCTGCCGATTTCCCTGTCTCGCCCGACGACATTGAGCGCATTGAACTCATTGAGGGTGGCTACGAAAACGGTTTGTGCGGAACAATCAACATTATCACAGGAAGCAAACAACCCGGCATAAAGGGTAAGATGCGTCTTTTCGGTGGCTCGTATGGATACGCCGGAGGTAATGCAGCTCTTTCCATTAGCCACTCTGACTGGTTGTGGAACAATATCAGTGGAGGCTACCGAAGGTCGGACGGTGCCACGCATAACTCCGCTTTCTCATCATCACAAGTATTCTATCAAGGTAGTGCCACACTGGGGAAAACATCGCTTAGTGCACAAGCCGGATATTCCTACAAACCTTTCGAGGCGAACACTTTCTACGGTGCAGCGTCGACCGACCAATGGGAAAGCAACGAAAGGCTTATGGGTGCGCTGAAAGCAAGCCAGTCGTTCGGTAATAGCGAGATTGATGCAAACATCTACTATAATCGCTGGTACGACCACTATCAATGGCATAAAGGCAAACCCGCCGGTGAGAATTTCCATAAGGTTGATGCCTACGGTGTGGCATTGAGTGCATGGATGAACAGTGCGCTGGGCAAGACTTCTATAGGCGGCGAATGGCGCAAGGAGGAAATATGGAGCACAAAACTCGGTAAGCCGATGACAGAGCCGAAGAATACCGGCGGACATGATGCAAGCAAGGATATAATGTATCGCTTTAATGACAACAGGGATATATGGAAAGTTTTTGCCGAGCATCACGTCCTGCTGAAGAAATGGACCATATCGCCAGCCGTAACATTCATGAAAATTGGTAAGGAGAAAGGTCTGCTGCCTGCGCTGAACATTGCTTTTCGCCCCACAGAGACATGGAAACTCTTTGCCTCATGGAACATGGCTTTACGTATGCCGACATTTACCGACCTCTATTATAGCGGCGTAAACATTGAGGGTAACTCGGAGCTTAAGCCCGAACGAACAAGTGATTTACAAGTGGGAGCACGTAAAACAGGTCGTGGGTATATCTTTGAAGGTTCTCTGTTCTACTCACACAAGACCGATATGATCGACTGGGTGACGTTCTCTAACGACGGTATTTTCCACTCTGTCAACTTCAGACAGAACAATTGGGGAGCGGAAACAGGCATAACGCTACTGCCACAGGAATGGGCGGAAAAGAGTCCAATAAGGAAAATCAGCATCAAGTATGCCTATATAAACGTGGACTCAAAATATGATGTTGCGGTAATAAAAAGCAAATATGCAATGGATTATCTGCGTAACAAGGTGGTTGTCTCTGCCGACGGCAGGATATGGCGCAACCTTAATCTGCACGCAGCATGGCGCTGGCAGGACCGCATCGGTGCAAACAACCCGTCATACGCCATTCTTGATGCCCGCTTGTCGTGGGACGCACCGCACTACAGCATATATGTTGACGGAACGAATATACTTGATAAAGAATATTATGACTATGTGTCTGTGCGCCAGCCGGGCATTGTCATTATAGGCGGTATCAGGATAAATATATAAAAAGAATAACCTCCTCATCTGAATGGTGAGGGGGTTATTCTTTTTATTTCTTTATGTCGCGCACGAGAGCTTTTATATCCCGGGCAAAGGCACGGTCAGTTTCTATTCTTACAGCAATCTTCTCTATGGAATGTTTCACTGTGGAATGGTCTCTTCCGCCAATGAATCGTCCGATGCGGGTGGTCTGTGCGTGGGCAATCTTAGAGCTGAGATACATGGCTATCTGACGCGCGACGACAATCTCATGATTGCGTGATTTGCCAATGATATTGTCGACAGAGACATTATAATGCTCACTCACAATATCAAGAATATCGTTGATATCATACTTGCTAACCTTCTCCGGTTTCACCTGCTTGCATACACGCTCGGCAAGAGCAAGGTCTATCTCGCCTGTGCCCATCATCGAGAAAGCCAGCAGCGAGTTGATAACTCCTTCCAAATCGCGCACCGTTCCATTGGCATGCAGAGCAATATACTCAACGACATCAGGAGGAATCATCAGTCCGTCGCGACTGATTTTCGCATTCAGGATATCAACGCAGAGCTGATGATTCGGTTTCTCAAGTTCGGCAATAACACCACAGGAAAAGCGGCTTATCATGCGTTGGTCCATATTCTTCAGCTCTGCCGGTGTACGGTCGGCGGCAAGAATGATGCGACGGCGGTTCAAAAACAGATGATTGAATATATGGAAGAACGTATCAGACGTCTTAGGACTGCTCTCCCACTCCTGCACATCGTCGACAATAAGCATATTAAACTGCTGATAGAATCGGATGAAATCAGGTGTATTGTTCTTTATCGTCGACTCTACATACTGACGCTGGAACTCACGGGCACCGACGTATAGAACCTTAAGATTAGGGTATCGCGATATTGAGTCGAGACCTATTGCCGTAATGAGATGTGTCTTTCCACATCCTGAAGGACCGTATATGAACAACGGATTGAACTTCGTAGAACGGGGATGTTCTGCTATAGACTGACCGATAGAACGAGCCAATTTGTTTGACTGCCCTTCTATATAATTATCAAAGGTGTAGTCCTCATACAGATTGGTGGCAATAGGTTTGGCAGCGGAATCATCAGCATTAGACTTTGCAGCGTTGCAGCCGTCAGTTGCCGAGCGTGTCGGAGTCACATAATAAGAGAGACTCACCATACCGAACGTATCAGGAATAATCTTCTTCAACAATGGTAGAAAAGAACCTTCCAAATACTCAACGAGACTTTTGTTGGGCACTTGGAGCACCAATAGACGCTTATCCTTATCATAGGAATGAAAGGCTACCGGCTCAAAAAACGATTTGTATTGGGATTCTGTGACTTGCTGTTTAATCTTCAGAAGGCACTCATCCCAGAGTTCTTTATGATTTTGGACCATTAGGTTGCAAAGTTACAAAGAAAAAAGATAAATGAAGAACATTACTCGATTAATTTTCAAAAAAAGAACATAGCGCGTTTACCAGTTATTACACACAAAAAAAATCGGCAACACCGAGGAGTATTGCCGATAATTCTTTATATGTAAATGTGAATATTTGAAAGAATTTATTGCTGTTTCTTGCCAAAGATAGAGAAGTGAACGTAACGCTTTGGATTGCTCTTTAAGTCAATGACGAGTTCATCAGCATGCTTCATGGTAGCATTGAGATTGTCGAAAAGAGAGGGGTCATTGAGCAGTTTTCCTACCGTTCCCTCTTTAGAATTGAGCTTATCGACGGTCATCTGAAGACCTACCAACGTCTGGTTGACCCGATTCAGCGTGCCTTCAACATCAGCAGAAGCGAGGTTACCGGTCAGTGTCCGAGTATTGTCAAGCACGGCATCTGCCTTTTTCATCATCGAAGGCACATCATGATTAAACTGCGCCATGAGAGAATTGAGCTGCTTCGTGGTCTTTGTCAAGTCTGTGGAGATAACTTCTGCATTAGCAAGAGTCTTCTGAATGGCAGGATTAGACAGTATCGCATTGAGAGAAGTAAGAATGGAATCCATCTTCGGCGCCATGCTCTCTATTGTAGGAATCATTGCCTTGAGGCGTGCCACAGTGTCATCCTTATCACGTCCCTTAATGGTATCACCCGGTTCTATGCGCTCGCGGATATTATTTGCAAGAAGAAGGTTCACCTGAGTATTGCCCATAAGGTCGCTTTTCACCTCTGCAGAGGAACCGAGAGGAATACGCATCATCTTGTCGATGGCGATTGTAAGAAGAGTTGGTTTCTGATGAGAATAGTCATATATAATATCTCCTACGCGACCAACCTTAACGCCGTCAGCATAGACAGGAGTATTGCGTTCTACACCTGAAACATTGCCATAGGATACATAATATAACTCATCGCTTGAAAATAGCTTTTGACCTTTCAGGAAGTTTAGACCGAAGAACAAAACCACCAAGGCTAATATTGCCGCGAGGGCGATCTTTATTTCTTTTTTCATCCGTTGTTATTATTGATTTGTTATTTGTTTTTTCTCCATTCAACGATAGCCGTCTGAACATTGATTTTCTCGCCATGCTTGAAGGCAATGACAAAGGCTTGGGGGAACTTGTCGAGTACTGACTTACGCAGTTCTGCTATTTCATTATAATCGGTCGACGCTCCATAGGTGTATTTTATCAGCCCTCCCTCCTTGAAAGAATCTATATCATTGAGCCCTTTGAATTGAGGATCACCTTTTTTCAACTGCCTTGAAATGCAGAGAATCTGCACTTTAAACACAGGAACATCGCTCTGTGTCGTGTTGTCTGTCACTGATGCAGTATTTGTTTCATGCTTTACATCCGTCTCTTTTTCTGTTTTCTGCTCAACAGTTGCCTTTTCCGCTGCGGGCTTATCAGCAACAGCAGGTGCTACTGCCGTTGTTTCTTCCACCTTTCGCGCTGCAGGCTTATCCTCAGCGGCAGCCAATGTTGACGCTTTAACACCATTGCCATACTTATTGAGATATTGTCCGAAAGCCTGATAAAGACCACGTGCCATCTGATCCTGCACAATAGGGTCGTTCAACTGGCGCTCCTCGTCGGGAGTGGAAATGAATCCCAGTTCGACAAGACACGAAGGCATCGATGTCTCACGGAGCACAAGGAACCCTGCCTGATGAACGCCTTTATTGACACGCGATGCCGAACGGCATACATTAGACTGAATATACTTTGCGAGATTCACAGAGTTCTCCATATTCTTGTCCTGCATATATTCGAACATAATGTACGATTCTGCAGAATTGGGGTCGAAGCCTTGATACTTTGAACGATAGTCGGACTCCATAGTAATAACGGAGTTCTCACGTTTTGCCACATCAAGATTATCGCTGGCTCGATGCATTCCGAGGGTATAAGTCTCGAAACCTCTGACCATTCTACTGCCTGCCACGGAATTAGTATGAATAGAAATAAACAAGTCTGCCTTATTTCTATTTGCTATATTAGCACGCCCGTTTAATTCTATGAAGACATCTTTCTTGCGTGTATATATTACTTTCACAGAAGGACAATACTGTTCCACATAGCGTCCGAAAGCCAATGCTACACTTAGATTAATGTTTTTCTCTTTTGAAAATGCACCTACGGCACCAGCATCTTTACCGCCATGTCCGGCGTCAATAACAAGCGTAAACTTCTTATCCGCAGCCATCGCTACCGCAGAGAAACATATAATTATAAGCAGTAAGGAACAGAGTTTCTTCAGCATATATAAATTCTTTTTCTTTGACGAGGGTCTTTTTTTATTCCGTAATGCACTTGAGCACTGGCGATTTTCGAGTGCAAAATTAGTTATTTATTTCGGAAAATGCGATGATGCTCATCCGTTTTTATCATTCTTTATATATAAAATGACACTTGCGCCCTGCGTATCGCCGCCCATAGGAGGATTTTCCTTGGTCAGACAGATATCGACACCATCGATTTCAGGAAACGCAGTGATCAGTGATTTTGCCATTCTTCCTGCCACATGCTCAAGCAAACGACCGGGTATTTTCATCTCTCGTGTCACAACGTCGAGCACAGTGGCATAGTTAAGAGTGTCGGATACATCGTCTGATTCCATTGCTTTCGCAAACGGATAGTCTATCGTCAGCGTCAGCAGATACCAGCCTCCAACTCTCTGTTCCTGCTCCATCACACCGTGATAGGCATAGAAACGAACCTTATTCAGTCGTATCTGCGATCTCTCCACCAACAGCATATTTCTTCAATGCACGTACAACTCCCTGATTCCAATTATTGATACTCTCATCTCTAAGCTGCATGGACGAAACCAGTCTGATGACATGCTCAATAGGCATACCATAGCGCAGTACGCCGGAGATGAGCTTTGCATAGTTCCAATACTCTGGATTGAATTTCTCGGAAAGTCCCTCCACTGTAGTCTTGTAGCCTCGTTTGTTCTCAAACTGGAAGTCATAACGATGAGAGCCATCAGGGTTAGTACAGCGGATAATCTTACCTGTCATAACATTCTTTGGCAGCACGATACCTTCATCGTCGTCCTGCAGACCGGTGAAAATCTCATAAGGCCGACCGTCGATCAAGCCTACGAATGCAACCCACTTTTCTTTATTGTTCTGAAAACGCACAACATCACATTCCACAATATCGGGGCGCTGCTCAATTATTTCTCTGTTCATATTATCGAGTTCCATTTATTATTATTCTTCAAAATACACTTTCTTCACACGATTGGATATGCCTGTAAGCACCTCATACGGTATTGTATCGAGTTTGTCGCTGAGGACTGTAACGGGCAGATCGTCACCGAAAATCTCTACCGTGTCGCCTTCTTGGCAGTCAATGCCTGTCACATCAATCATACATACATCCATACATATATTACCGACATACTCCGCTTTCTGCCCATTGACAAGGCAATAACCGTTTCTATTACCGAGTTTACGGTTCAATCCGTCAGCATATCCTATAGGTATTGCTGCAATCATTCCGTCGTGTTCCAGTATTGTCCGTCGGCTGTAACCTATGCTGTCGCCTGCCATAACGGGGCGAATCTGAAGAATAGTCGTCTTTAGTGTCGCCACATTATTTATAACAGCATTGTTGCGAGGGTTTATTCCGTACAATCCCAAACCCAGTCGGCACATATCAAGATGTCGTTCCGGGAAATGTTCTATACCGGCAGAGTTACATATATGTCGTAGAATCTTGTGAGGATAAGCGTCTGTCAGTTTCCGGCTTCCCTCGTCGAAGAGTCTGAATTGTTCAGCTGAGAAGGCGTCAAAGTCGTCGCTGTCAGAGCCAACAAAATGACTGAACACCGAACGTGGCACCACTTCGTCCTGTTCCTTCAGACGTGCAATGAGTTCATCGATATCCTTTTCAGGATGGAAGCCCAGCCGATGCATACCGGTATCGAGCTTGATATGACAAGGGAAATGGCTCATTCCCTCTTTCCTGGCAGCCTTTATGAGCGCATCAAGCAGACGGAAGGAGTAAATCTCCGGTTCGAGGTCATAATCGAACAACGTCTTAAACGACGACATCTCCGGGTTCATTATGATTATATTCTGCGTGATACCATTACGTCGGAGCTCCACACCCTCGTCGGCAACTGCCACTGCGAGATAGTCGACACGGTGGTCCTGCAATGTTTTTGCAATCTCAACTGCCCCCGCTCCGTAGCCGTCAGCCTTAATCATACAGACGAGTTTGGTCTCAGGCTTCATAAAAGAGCGATAGTAATTCAGGTTTGCAACAACTGCCGAAAGGTTTACCTCAAGGGTCGTCTCGTGTACTTTCTCTACCAACAGTTCCTGTATCTGTTCGAAACCGAAGCGGCGTGCTCCCTTCAGAAGTATAACCACATCACGCAGTTCGCGGAATGTATTGCTTGCGATAAATGCCGCAACAGTATGATAGAATTCCTTGTCAGTGAGCTCAAACAGCGGTGCTGCCTCACACATATCATCGCCGATACCGATGAGTTTCTCCACCTCATTGGCTTTAACAAGCTCGTTGACATCGCTATACAGACGCTCCTTCGGTATTCCCGACTGCAGTATATCACTCAGTATAAGCACACGCCGGCGTTCATTATGGTCCGGACGACGATGCATAAAGTCGAGTGCTATGGTAAGAGAGTTTATATCGCTGTTGTAAGAGTCATTGATAAGCGTTATGCCACGGCGTCCTTCGTTCACCTCAAGACGCATTCCTACAGGCTCCAGCAGTGGCATACGCTCAGCGATCTGCACTGTTGTGAGTCCTAACTGGAGTACTGTAACGGCGCATGATATGGAGTTATCAACTGCCGAATCGCTTATAAACGGAATCTGGTATGAACCTTTTATAGTCTCAATCTGTGGTTCTTTATCCTCAACAGCCACTATGCGACGTTTGTATTCATAGTCGATAGTTGTCATATCCGTTCCTTTCCTTACAGACGAAACAAAGAAACGTGCAGACGGATCCTTTTTCGACCAACTGACAACCTCGCCATTCAGATGAGCATCTGCCAATCCGCGACGCACCACAAGGTCGTCGACAGGACATATAATAAGACCGGCATCTTTGAAGAGTTGCATCTTCTCCGTACACTTCTGCTGCAGAGAGGCAAAGTTCTCCTGGTGGGCGTCACCAAGATATGTGAACACTCCTATAGTTGGTTTTATGATGTTTCTTAGTGTCTCCATTTCGCCCGGTTGACTTATTCCTGCCTCGAAGAGTCCGACCTCGCTCTCCTTGTCGAGCAACCACACGGACAGAGGAACACCTATCTGCGAGTTATAGCTGCGTGGACTGCGCGTCACAACATTATCACCACTGATGAGCTGATAGATCCATTCCTTTACGATAGTTTTACCGTTCGAGCCTGTGATTCCTATTATAGGAAGGTCAAAAGCATTACGATGATGCTCCGCCAACAGCTGAAGCGCCTTTATCGGCGAGGACACGACGAGGAAATTCACATCCTCGTGCTGCACATCGTCAGGTACATTTTCAACGACGAAGTTCCTTACCCCACGGTCTATAAGATAAGGTATATATGTGGCGCCATTGCCCTTGTTTGTCTTTATGGCGAAGAACAGTGTCTCTTCAGGGAAACACAACGAGCGTGAGTCGGTGAGCAAGACTTGAATATTAGCATCAGCGTCACCATGGCGTTGAGCACCGATAATAGTTGTAATTTTATCAATAGAGTAATTCATATCTGAATAATTTGACAGTTCTGCATCCGGAATCACAGTTCCAGATTACTGTACTTTACTTTTAGAGCCTCAGCTTTCATCTTTGTCTGTTCCTGAAAACGACGATATTCGTCGCTATCGGGATTAAGAGGACGGTGACCGAGAGCCTCCTTGATTGGTCGCCATTCAGAAATAAACAATCGTGTTTCGTCAGAGAACCATGTCTCGGCGAAGCGTTCATAAATATATTCTACAGCCTGCGCACTCGGATGAAGCATGTCAGGCTGATAGAAACGGTAGTCGCGCAACTCATCGTTCATTATCTCGTAAGCAGGGAAATAGCTGACCGCCGATGGCATTTCCTTCACGAGCCTGTCGGCAGCAAGGAGGAGTGTAGCTTTGGAAAGCTGCGACTCATGATATCCGTACTTACGATAACGTATAGGACTGAGCGTCAATATGACCTTCGTTGCCTCACCATACAGATTGATAAGGTGCTCAACAGAGCGTTTCAGCGTATCGAAGCACTCGTCAACAGTAAGCTCTTCTTCCTGAAAGAGCGCCGCAGGACGCTTTTGACAGTTATCGACAATGTCGCCTGTGGCTTTCTCTCTATAAACATGATTCGTGCCTAATGTGAATACAGCAACAAGCGGTTCGCTGCCACTGATGTACTCCTTGCTTCTTGACACCGTATGCCAGATGCTTACAGGGTTATACATCACTCCGAAAGGATTGACCACGGCACGAAACTTCTCCTCCTGAAAGCGCTTGCCGATATTATCGGCGAAACAGCTTCCAACGAAGAGCATACGCTCACAAGGAGCAATTTTTGTCACCGATGGCAGTATCTCTACTTTTGTACGAAACTCCATTGTGAGAATTTATTTCTTGCCTTTCCTACGCATATCGAACACCACACCACCGATGATAGACAGTATCAAAAGGATGTAAGACACATATGCTATAGTCTCTGTACGATTTATCGACTGTGGCTTGAAGGTGAGCACTATATCGTGTTTCCCCTGTTTGACGTTCAGCGCACGCAGGATATAATCCACACGACCGAGTTCTGCTTTCTTTCCATCGACCGTTGCTGTCCACCCGGGATAGTAGATTTCAGAGAAGACCACTACTCCACCCTTGCCGGAGTTCACCTCGTATGTGATTTCATTTGGCTTATATTCTTTCAGCATCACGACACTTGTCTGGTCCTGCACGACAGCCGTGCCAAGCACTGCTTCAAATTTCTTATCGGCAACAGCCTCATGGCGGAGCTTCATACCTTTTATTTCTTCTATCTCCTCGTTAGCGTTGGCTACATACTTAATATTATCTACGAGCCACGCATTGCCGTAAGTATACGGATTGCGCAGCGGAACGGTATGCCCCTGCTGCAGCGGGAAGATGAAGTAACGGGTGTTCAGAGCGTTGAGCACGGGAAAGATGCTGTCGCCGTTTATCTTTGTCATGTCGCCCTGGGCTTTTATCACAGCATCTCTTATCTGGTCCATCTCCGGCTGGATATAGTATTCTATCATTTCCTGATAGCGCTTTAGCTTTGCAGGGTGATAACCTCCGATAGACTTATGATAGTAGCTTGTGGTATTATCATTGAAGGTGCTGGTTGCGAAATTCAGCACACGGTAGTCAAGGGTCTTGTCCTGCAGAATCTGCTTATCGGTCTCGGTCATTGGCTGATCCCGCTCGCGCTGACTCTTCTCCACAAACATATCGTCGTAGAGATAACGCTTATTCACCTGCCACATATCCACAAGACAGAGCAATGTAATGAGTGCCACTGAAGTCCGTGCGCTGAGTTTCCTGGCATAGAAAGCCCATATGAGCGCCACTCCAAGCGTTATTATGAAGAACGAACGCCAGCAGTCGGTTGTGAAAACGGCTTGACGCATCTCGTTGAGATTGCTCATCAGCGGTGCGATATATTCAGAAGGAATATTCTGTATGGCATTACGTTCTGCTATAGAAGTAAAGTCAGAGAAGAACACTGTAGGCATCACAGCGAAGAGAACGCATACTCCGGCTGTCAAGGCATAGCTTGTCAACACCCACCTGAACTTACGCTTCAGCACTGCAGGGTCATCAACAATCACTTTCAATGCCAGCATTGCAAGCAGAGGGATGGTAAATTCTGCTATCACGAGTATTGATGCCACGGTACGGAACTTGGCATACATCGGCACGTAATCCAAGAAGAAATCGGTCATTCCCATAAAGTTCCTACCCCACGAGAGCAGTATCGACAGGATGGTGGCACCGAGCAAAGCCCATTTCATCGGTCCTTTCACTATGAACAAAGCTAGGATGAAGAGCATCACCACAAAGGCACCGACATAGACCGGGCCACTTGTCCCCGGCTGATCGCCCCAGTACTGACCGAGCTGGCTATAGATGCCCATAAAATCCGGCGAGGCTTTCTCCATAGCTTTCACACTCTCTGTGAGCGGCATTGAGGCTCCACCTTTGGTGTTTGGCACCAACAGTGTCCATGTCTCGTCTATGCCGTAACTCCACTGTGTTATGTAATCGCGGTCAAGTCCGCTCGAGGTCTGGTTTACAGCATTCTTCTTCACCAACTCGCTTGCGCCGCGCATACTCTCCTTGCCGTACTGCCATGTGTGATAAAGGGTAGATATATTGATACTTATACCAAGCGCTGCACCTGCGGCACATACTGCCGTGGCCTTGCCGAAATGTGCCAGTCGTTTATTACGTATGGCATCTTCAAGATAAGCGAGAATCATCAGCACGATGACAAAAAGGAAGTAATATGTCATCTGCACATGGTTTGCCTTCACTTCAAAGGCAGCGAATACGGCAGTAAGAATGAACCCTCGCAGATACTTTCCACGGTAGGAATATACAACGCCGGCAATCATAGGCGGCAGATATGCCAGCGCCATGACTTTCCATATATGTCCGGCAGCGATGATAATGAAGAAATAGCTCGAGAACGCCCATATGATCGAACCCAGAGCAGCCAGCTCCTTACGGAAGTCGAAGGCACGAAGAAGAATATAGAAGCCAAGCAGATAGGCAAACACATACCACACATTCTCCGGTAGCCACAGGTGATATGCATCCATCACCTTTGCCAATATATCAGTAGAGCCATAGCTTGGTGCTGTCTGATAGGTCGGCATACCGCTGAACGTAGAGTTTGTCCATCGTGTGCGTTCGCCGGTCTGCTCAAGGTAGAGTTGCTGCTCCTGACCTGCCCCGCGACCTGCAGAGGAGTCATGACGATAGAGTATTCTGCCTTCAATGTCGGCGGGCATGAAGTAAGCGAATGAGATGACTGCAAACAAAGCTATCACGGCAATGTCAAAACCATATTTGCTCAATAGATTCTTTAATGTATTCATATGTACGATTTTTCTTCTTACGGTGTTGCAAAGTTATAAAAAAAAAACCACAACTGTATTGTGCGTACAGAATATTTTCCGTAACTTTGCAATAAAGCTCACATAAACAATGAAAAACGGACTTGTTTTAGAAGGAGGGGGCATGCGGTCGTTATTCTCTGAAGGCGTTTTCGACGTGTTGCTCGAGAACGGCATTAAGTTCGACGGAGCGATAGGAGTATCAGCCGGCGCCACTATAGGAAGCAATTTCAAATCACGTCAGGCACGCAGTGCACTACGGTATAACATCAATCATAGCAACGACTGGCGGTATGTCAGTCTTCGTTCATGGATAACCACAGGCGACATTGTCGGTGGCGAATACAGTTATCATGTGCTGCCATTCCAACACGATATCTTCGACATTGCTGCCTACGAGGCTAATCCAATGGAATTTTATGCTGTCTGCACTGATGTCGATAGCGGCGAATATTTTGTGAAGCAACTGCCGAAAATCAACTATGAGGCACTTGAGTGGATGCGTGCCTCTGCCTCCATGCCTATTGTCTCACGACCGGTGAGCATCGGCGGACGAAGGTATCTTGACGGCGGAATAGCCAACTCCATTCCTTTAGAGTACTTCCAGAGCATAGGTTATGAGCGCAATCTGGTCATACTCACACAACCTATCGGATACCGCAAAAAGAAGACAAAGCTGATGCCGCTATTTAATATTTTCTGCCGAAAGACACCGAAAATAAAGGAAGCCATGAGGCGTCGTCACCTGATGTATAACGCACAACTTGACTATATCAGCCTACAACAGCAGCTTGGCAACACACTTGTGGTCTGTCCTGACGAGGCTCTGCCTATCGGACGATTGGAAATGAAGCCCGACAAGATGCGTCACATATATAATCTCGGTCGTGAGCTCGGGTTGAAGAACCTTGAGCGGATAAAGGTTTTTCTCGACAAATAAGGGGGTTCTGCAAGGAACATTCAATATAAGAATAATCTTTACACTATTTTTATTGTTTCTAAAAGCGCCGTTTCTTGGTTCAAGAAGCGTAGGAATGAGGTCCAAGAAAGGGCGGTTTTAGAGTCAAGAAACGGCGGTTCTTGAACCAAGAAACAACGATTCTTATATCAGCCTGTAAATCAACCGATTAGAAAGACGTTATTTTTTCATTATCAAAAACGACAGGAAAAAACCGTCTGAATTTTGTTTACATATCATTTCCGCTGGCGGGTCAGTTCTCGATAGTGTGAACTTTCCATCACACCAACAGCACTTTGTATGGCTTGCTGAACTGGAACATTGAGGGCTTGATGATATAAATCCCTTGCCTCAGGATAGACTTCCCTGAGCAATTCGGCACGCATCAGCGACACTACCATATAGCCGCTGTAATAGAAAGCATTATCGTTTTTTCGAATACCTTCGCGTTCAGCCATTGCGTTAAGAAGATCTATAAGCTCGCCATTCTCTCCGAAGTTGTTGAGGAGTTTGCGGGCGTCGTGATATTTCGCCTTGACATCTGTCTTACGGGTATACTCACGGATAGTCTTCTCGATGATATGAGACGACTGAATACTGTCGTACCATGCTGTCTGATATTCGTTGTTCGTCGTAAGATGAATGTCAGGAACAAGTTCTCCCTTTGTCACATCGCCCGCAATGATGCACCGACCTGCATTACGTAGGAACATCGCTACCTGCTCGGCAGCCCCTTCGGTCTGTTTTCCGACGATGAATGCCATTCTGAAATCGAGCATCGAAAGGCTGTCTGCCAGTGCCACGGCAGCAAGTCCGTAGTCGCCACGGGCATCGAGGAAGTCGATGACAAAATCGGCAGAATGGTATTTCTCACGCAGGGAGTCTATGTTCTGCTTTATCTCCGAGAAAGTGGCATCACCTATACGGTTCACTTTCAGATAGCTGGAAATCTGCGATATGTTATATGTTGCGACGACATCCTGTCCCCATGAGATTAATGGCGCCAAAGCAAAGACGAGAAAGCAACAGAGTTTTTTCATTTTCGTATCTCCTGTAATGGTATCATGACGAAGTCGCGCTCTTCCATCAGAGGGTGCGGTATCTTAAGTCCTGGCTCATCGACACTGATGTTACCATATAGCAAGATATCTATATCGATAATCCGGTCATGATATTTCCCATCTGTGCTTTTTTGCTTTCTGCCCATGTCGCGCTCTATCTGCTGTGTCTGTAGCATCAATGCGCGTGGTGAGAGAGATGTCTCCACTTTGATGCAGGCATTGACAAAAGAGTTGTCCGACTGAAATCCCCACGGCTCGGTCTCAAGGAATGACGACACATGGCACACCTTGCCTACCCTTTCTTCAATAAGGGATATTGCCTTTTCGAGGTTTGCCCGCCGGTCGCCAAGGTTCGACCCAAGCGCGAGAAAGACCTCCACGACGTCGTTGTCAGGACGTGAAGAACGAGAATTAGTCATTCAGAATCAACAGAGCATCTCCGAAACAGCCGAACTGATAGCCGTTCTTTACAGCAAGGTCGTAGGCTTCCATAACGATGTCGTAGCCACCGAAAGCACAGGTCTGCATGAGCATGACCGACTCAGAGTGATAGAAGTTGACGAGCATATTATCAGCCAGTCCGAAGTCGTAGGGAGGGAATATGAACTTGTTGGTCCATCCGTCAAACTCCTTAAGCCTTCCGTCTGTACCGACAGCAGTCTCTGTAGCCTTGGCAACACTTGCTCCCACGGCGAGAATACGATGACCGTCAGCCTTAGTGCGGTTCACGATGTCGCAAGCCTCCTTTGTTATTATCATCTGCTCAGAATCCATCTTGTGCTTTGTAAGGTCCTCAACCTCGATAGGATTGAAGTTGCCGAGTCCGCAATGGAGAGTGATGTTTGCAATATTAATGCCTTTTATCTCAAGACGCTTCATCAGCGCACGGCTGAAATGCAGACCCGTAGCAGGGGCTGTCACTGCACCTTCGTTCTTGGCATAGACGGTCTGGAACTCGTCTAAATCGTCCTCCGTAGCATGATTATTCTCGCGCTCGTCAAGTATATAATGTGGCAGCGGCGCTTCGCCAAGGGCGTAAAGCTCGCGTTTGAACTCCTCGTGAGGGCAATCATAAAGGAATCGCAGTGTGCGACCACGTGAAGTAGTGTTGTCGATAACCTCTGCAACCATTGTGCTTGAATCGTCGAAGAAAAGCTTGTTGCCGATGCGTATCTTACGAGCCGGCTCCACGAGAACATCCCACAAGCGCATCTCTGCGTTGAGCTCACGAAGCAGGAACACCTCTATTTTGGCGTCGGTCTTCTCCTTGGTACCATACAGGCGTGCAGGAAAAACACGGGTGTCGTTAAAGATAAAGGTGTCTTCTTCGTCAAAATAATTGATTATTTCCTTGAACTGAATGAACTCGCCATCGACAGGCTTACCGTTTTCATCCTTGCGGAACATATCAATGGTGCCTGATTTCTTGTGGATAACCATCATTCGAGCCTCGTCACGATTGGTAAGACGATACTTTTCGATTGTACCGTCTTCATTCTTAAACTCTCGCTCAACACCATGAGGATAAAGAGCTACCTGTGTCTTTGGCAGAGCAAACTTAAACTGTGATAATTTCATCTATATTGTAATTTCCTTTTTCCTATATAATATCAGTAACCTATTCCTCCCAAGGGGCAATGTCCTGGCTCTCGAGCCACGCATCGAAATCGTCGTATGTCAGACAGTCGTCCAATGAAAAACTGCCGGCTTTTGTGCGACAGAGCTGTGTCAGATAGGCTCCGGAGTGCATTGCCTCGCCAATGTCTCGAGCAAGTGCACGTATGTATGTACCTTTACCACATACGACACGAATACGCGCTGCCTTCTTCTCGTCATCAAACTCAAGCAGTTCTATCTCCTCTATACGTACCGGCTTCGCTTTCAATTCTACCTCACGGTCTTTGCGTGCCAGCTGGTAGGCACGTTTTCCATTGACGTTGCAAGCAGAATAGACAGG
>CAJPPF010000031.1 GCA_905372445.1 uncultured Prevotella sp.
CCGTCGTATGGAGGAGTGGGAGAGCCTCATAGCCCGTTCGCATAATGCCGGGTTTAAGGTTGTCATCGACTTCGTGCCAAACCATGTAGCACGTCAATATCGTTCCATAGCGAAGCCTGCCGGGGTGCAGGATTTAGGTCATGACGATAACACCCACTGGCATTTCTCACCACAAAACAATTTCTACTATTGTGTCGACGAGCCTTTCGTCTCACCTGCCGGTCAGGGATATATGGAGTCGCCGGCGCGTGCTACCGGCAATGATGCCTTTACCGCTCACCCGTCAATCAACGACTGGTACGAGACGGTGAAGCTCAACTATGGTATCGACTACAACGACTGGGCAGGATACCCTTCAGGACATTTCTCGCCGGTGCCGGGCACATGGATTAAGATGACCGATATCCTTCTGTTCTGGGCATCGAAGGGCGTCGACGCTTTCCGCTGCGACATGGCTGAGATGGTGCCTTGCGCGTTCTGGAGTTATGCTTCTGCCATACTGAAGAGCAAGTATCCTGACATTTTGCTCATAGGCGAGGTGTATGATCCGCAACAGTATCGCAACTACATTTCTGCCGGTTTTGATTATCTCTATGACAAGGTTGGGATGTACGACACTCTGCGTGCTATTATATGCGATCAGTGGTCAACGAATGCCATTACTCAACAATGGCAGAACGTCGACGACATTCGCGAGAGGATGCTTTATTTCCTTGAGAATCACGACGAACAGCGCATAGCCTCCGACTTCTTTGCCGGCGATGCGTGGAAGGCTATTCCTGCACTCATCATCTCTGCCCTGCTGTATAAGAATCCGCTGATGATTTATGCCGGTCAGGAGTATGGTGAACGAGGAATGGACAAGGAGGGCTTCTCTGGCGTCGACGGACGAACTACGATATTCGACTATTGGTGTGTCGATACCTTGCGTCGTGGATTCTTCGACCGTCGGAAACTGACAACCGACGAGAAGAAACTGGAACAGACATATCAGAAAATTCTCGGTATCGCAGTAAGTGAACGGGCTGTCAACGAAGGTCTTTCGTTCGATCTTATGTATGCCAATCACGCTCTTGCGCCCGATCAGTATGCGTTCATTCGCAGTGTTGTCGTTGACGGTAAGAGGGAGACGCTTTTAGTAGCAGTTAATTTCTGCGAATACACAAAAGCGGTTCCTGTTAATATTCCGTCTCATGCCTTCTCTTATCTGTCATTAGCTGAGGGTGATGTTGAGGCTGTTGACCTACTGACAGGTGATAAGACCATGCTGTCGCTGCATCGTGATGAGACGGTGTCGGTATCTATTCCTGCAAATGGCGGAGTAGTGCTGAAGTTTTGATCCTATCTTCTTAGCGTGGCATTGCATGCCTCGGCAAATCATAAATAATACCATGCTTCGGGATGAGCTTTATCTAAAGACTTTCTTTGCGTATGCAGGGAAATGACATGAATCGTAGGGGCGTGATTTATCACGTTCCGCTTTGAGGGGGTGGTTTATCACGTTCTGAAATCCTCCAACAACAATCCTATAGGGGTTGCAATGTTATTGCCAAGACGGAACGTGATAAATCACACCCCTACGGCTGATGCGAATAAATTCAACAAAAAGGCTGTTCTAACCACACATACAGCCGATATTTACCGGCACGTTATACTTCGATGACGAAAAACGCTTATTTCTGGCATTACATCCAAGACCTTGCTAATCAGTGAGATAAAAGATTTTGATGCCGATAAAAATACGAATCAGTTTCAAGAACCGCCGTTTCTTGGTTCTGAAACCGCCGTTTCTTGTCGATAAAACCGCCTTTTTCAGCGTAAAGAACCGCCGCTTTTTGAGAGAAAAAGCATGGAATGAAGCTGTTTTAAGCTTCTCTCAATTCTTTAAGACACGGTTTTATGTCATGTGTACTTGGCAAATCATTGATTTTACTTTTCTATTTCGCTAAAAATAGCGAAGATGATTTTTCTTTACGATACGCCAAATTTGGATATAAGGTTAGATTGCCATGTTAGTGCGTATATCGGCGGCAACATGGCAGAAAGGAATCTCTTTACGGCTATAATGTACCGAATTCGTAATTGTTTTCTATCAGCCAGTCGAGACACTCGGGTAGGGCGGTGTGCAGTTTGTCGATGCTCTTCAGTGAGTCGTGGAATGTGATGATGCTGCCGTTGCGGGTGTAGGTCTTTATGTTTCTTACCACATCGTCGGCAGTGAGCAGTTTGGAGTAGTCGCGTGTGACAAGGTCCCACATGACGATGGTATATTTTCTTTTCAGCCAGAGATACTGCGATAGGCGCATCCAGCCATGAGGCGGGCGGAACAGTCGGCTCTTGCCACCTATTATCTCGTCGCATTGTCGTATGTTGCTGCTGTAGCTTTTTATGAAATGTCGTGCCCCGCCCATGTGGTTGAAGGTGTGGTTGCCTATGACATGTCCGTCTTGACGAACCTGTTCGAACAGCTCGGGATATTTGCGAACGTTGTCGCCGACGACGAAGAATGTGGCTTTTATGCCCCTCGCGCGAAGTGTCTCAAGGATGAAAGGTGTGGCTTCGGGAATAGGACCATCGTCGAAGGTGAGATACACCTTACGTTCGTTTTTGTTCATTCTCCACAGGGCTTTAGGGTAAAGCCAGCGAAGCCACATCGATGGTTGTTCAATAATCATATTTCAAAACAACGCCTCCCCTCCACATATTGCAGAAAGGAGGCGGGTATTATGTGATTTTGTCAGTTATTCGAAAGGCGTTCCACCTTTGTCGTAGTATACTTCGGTGAGGCGATGTATGGTGTCAACCTGAGTCTTGCTCTTCTTCATGTCTATCATCTCTGTCACGAGACACACGTTGTTGAGAATATAGAGTTGTGTCATCACGTCGCGCTGTGACATTGCGAAGTTGTTGCCGTTGAGCGACAGATAGTATGTCGCATGCTCGTAGGCGTTCTTCCATACGCTGTCGATTATAGCCTGTGCTTCTTTTGTCTTGCCCAGCAGAGCGTATGCCTTGGCAAGGTCGGCGCCGCCACTCATAAAGTCCATAGGGATGTTATATGCCGGCAGCTCTTTCATACACCGGTCGAGGGCTTTCAGAGCCTTGTCCTTCTTCCCTTCAGATATAAGGTTCAGCGCGAGTTGTGCGAAGAGGCGTCGGTGGGTGTTGCACATACGCATCACTGTCTCGTCGATATAAACTCCCGGTTTAGACACACCTCCGTACTTATAACGGGTCATCATATTGGCGTATGTCTTCTCCGTGTCGAAGTTCTTAGTGCCTTCAATGCTCTTCCCACCCCTTGATGTTGTGAACGGAGTGATGCGGTTAGCCAGACCCTCCTGAACGAAGTTGTCGCCGAGATTCATGTAGTTGTCGGCACCAACGGTCATCGCCACATAGATAGGACGGGTCCAGTTGGCATTGCTGATTATTTCGAGCATCATCAGGTCGCCCTTGTATAGCGCACGCTTGCCGCTGAGCGAGATGGTCATCTTGTCAGGTATGGAGTCGCTTGCCATCATCATGCCGCTCTTACGTACAGCCTCCTTGTCGATGGTGACATATACTGTGTCGGTAGGTATGAAGTTGGCTTCCTTGTTGAGAACCCAGTGCTTGATAATGTTCTTGAGTTCGAAAGGTTCGTCGCCGAACTGCTTCTTGGCATCTTCAGGATTCTCGGTATAGAAACGCTCTATCTCGTTCTTATACTCCGGACGAATCTCTACCATCTCATTAGTGCCCGTGCAGTAATTCAGGCGTGACCACGTTATAGGCATTGCTGGGGAGTCGTATGCGGGACGAATCATCTGATCTATGTACCAGTCGGTCTGCAGATAACTGAGGTTACAGACGCGGGTATCGGTACGTACGCCCTCGACATCCTGGTTGTACCATAGAGGGAAGGTGTCGTTGTCGCCGTTGGTGAAGATTATAGGATAGCCTTTGTCCTGAAGAGTCATGAGGTAGTTCTGTCCGAAATCACGGCAGGTGTAGCGTCCTGAGCGGTCGTGATCGTCCCAGTTCTGCGATGCCATCTGCACAGGAACGAGCAGGCATACGGCAGAACATACCGTCGCCAGTGCTACGTCGTTGACTTTTACATTATTCAGATACTTGGCAAAGGCTTTCTTAAGCAGATCGATGGCAGCAACAACGCCAAGACCACACCATATGGCAAAGGCATAGAATGAGCCTGCGTAGGCGTAATCACGCTCACGAGGTTGACTTGGAGTCTGGTTGAGGTAGAACACAATAGCAAGACCTGTCATGAAGAATAGGAAGAATACCACCCAGAACTGACGTATGCCGCGTTGTCCGCGGTAAGCCTGCCAGAACATACCAAGCAAACCAAGCAGCAGAGGCAAGCAATAGTAGACGTTGTGGCCTTTGTTCTCTTTGAGCATCTGTGGCAGTTTGTCCTGGTTGCCAAGGCGTGCATTATCTAAGAATGGAATGCCTGAAATCCAGTTTCCGTGTTCTAACTCGCCATTGCCTTGTATGTCGTTCTGTCGTCCGGCGAAGTTCCACATGAAATAACGCCAGTACATGAAGTTACATTGGTAAGAAAGAAAGAAGCGGAGGTTATCCCATTGCGAAGGGCGCTTCACCATGATGGTCTCACCACAACGGTCGTAAGGTTCCTCGTTTCCGCTGACACCACCCATCCAGTCTTCGTAGTGCTGTGCATGCGCTGCATCGTGCATACGAGGGAACAGCATGTTCTGTGCGTAGTTGTACTTTATCTTCCTGTTTACAATGAAGTAAGAGTCTTTCTCGTTGGCAGACTCCTTTTCCTTACGTTGCCATATAGGTGCCTTCTCTGTCTTGTCAGGAACACACACATTGCCCTTGACATTGAGTTTCACCTGTGAGGTATAGAAAGGTCCGTAGAGCAGAGGACGGTCGCCATACTGGTCGCGACTGAGGTAGTTGCCGAGGGTGAATATGTCTTCAGGCGAATTCTGATCCATAGGAGGATTGGCAGAAGAACGGATGACGATGATTGCGTAACTTGAGTAACCTATCATCAGCATCAGCATGCAGAGGAGGGTAGTGTTCTTGATACGCGCTGACACCAGCGGCACGAGTTTTTTCTCAACCTTTCTCTTATAGTTCATCACAAACCATAGAGCAATAAGAACTACAATGCCTGTCAGTGCTGCTCCCCAGCCATAGCCGTAGAAAGGAATGCCGAGCATAGCGAATGCAGCAAGGAAGGATATGTTCTGAATTTTCTCATTCTTCTCTGTGTATGTGGCGTATATTGCCCAGCATACTATGGCAACGAGAAGTATGATGTAGATTATTACGCCTGTGTTGAAAGGCATATTGAGGGTGTTGACAAAGAAAAGTTCAAACCATCCGCCTACTGTTATGATGCCGGGCACGACGCCGTAAAGAACGGCTGCAACGACGACAAACGAAACAAACAGCGCAATGAGCGAGCCTTTGAGTTCGATGTTTGGGAACTTCTTGTAGCAGAATACCAAAACAATGGCAGGGATACAAAGGAGATTCAGCAGGTGGACACCGATACTGAGACCTGTCATGTACATGATAAGCACTAACCATCGGTCAGAATGAGGCTCGTCGGCATGGTCTTCCCATTTCAGTATAAGCCAGAATACTATGGCAGTGAATGCACTGGAATAGGCATATACCTCACCTTCGACGGCTGAAAACCAGAATGTATCGGAAAAAGTATAGATAAACGCACCCACAAGACCGGAGCCCATTATGGCAATTGTCTTCGCTGTCGTCAGTTCATTCCAGTCTTTCACGATAAGCTTCCGTGCCAGATGAGTGATTGACCAGAAAAGGAATAGAATGGTTGTTGCAGAGAGCAGTGCGCTCATCATGTTTACCATGCGTGCTACCTGTGACGGATCGCTGACGAACTGTGTGAAGAGATTGGCAGTGAGCATGAAAAACGGTGCGCCCGGTGGATGACCAACCTCAAGCCTGTAGCCTGTGGAAATGAACTCGGGGCAGTCCCAGAAAGAGGCGGTCGGTTCAATGGTTGTGCAATAAACAATGGCTGCTACAAGGAAGGCAAACCATCCAAGCACATTGTTTATCAGTTGATACTTCTTCATTTTGCTTATTGTATTTTGATTTTATCTTTTTACCTATGGCTGTAATGCTCTCATCTATGATGAGTGCGACGATTCATGCAAAGTTAATAATAAAAAAAGATATTGACGAATGACGTCCGAAGAATTAGTAATTGTTAAGGGTTAACCTCAAATAGGTCAACAGATCGTGGTGGCTTTTTTATTAACGAAATCGGTCAATATAGCGCAGTGCGCGAATGGCGGAACGTGATAAATCATGCCCCTTCGGCTGATGCATCTATTTGGACTCTGCTCCATAATCAGACGAAACCAGTTAGGAATCTATTGACCGATTCGGATTAAAAAACGACCGTATATCCGTAAGAAAGATTAGAATAGCCAGTTTGCGCCATATATCAGAATCCAATAACGCAGAAACTTGCCTATTGCTATTGATGTGAACGACAGCAGAACATTGGCGCGTGTCAGTCCGAGAATTATGGCTATGGCGCTGCCTATGATAGGGAGAAACGCGAAGAATCCCATTAACGCACCTCGTCCGTTCATGAAACGTTCGGCTTTGTCGAGGCTTTCCTTCTTGACATGAAACCATTTCTCAAGCCAGCCAAGTTTGCCCATACGACCTATGGTGTAGTTGAATCCGGAACCAAGCACATTGCCTATGGTCCCGTAAATGATAAGTTGCATCGGGTCAAGTCCTGCTGCCCACAGTGCCAACATGACTGTCTCGCTGCTGAAAGGAAAGAAACTACCTGCAATAAAAGCCGCCAAAAGCATTCCCCAGTAGCTGTAGTTTATAAGGAAATCGATTATAAAATCCATGTATTCAATATCGTCAATGTCAATGTAACGGCAAGCGCCACATAGAATAAAATGTTAGTCATCCACGAATTAGTGAATGTGAAAAAGTGAGCTACAAAGGGGGCTACGCATATAATGGCTATCCTGACCAGAAAATCGCTGTGCTGAGGTTGGAGCACGAGGAAGATGATAGAGGAAAAGAACAGCAGCATAAGGACATTGAAGAACATTCGTGTCTTTATGCTGTCGGCATAGGAATAACGTAGGAAATGTGCTATGCCTGCTATTCCCAGTAGTGTGATGAAGATGATTGGCACTAAAAGAGTAGGGGTGGCAAGTCCTTCAAAGAGTGGGTCAAACGCTGTTATGCCGGTGACATGACAGATAAGAACATCGTATGTTCCATTAAGCAGACTGTATGTGCCCCAAAACCAATAGGGCAGAATGAACCCGAGAAGTGATGCTACGAGGGTTCGCAGCGAACCTTCCTGCAGATTGGTGAACATAGTTATCCACAGTAAAGGAAGGAAGAAGATAATCTGTATAAACTGAGTGCTTATCAGTCCAATGCAGATGAAGGCGTAGAGAATGGTACCCATAGCCCATCTGTCCTGGTATGCACTGAACAGTAGAAGGAGAGTCGTAATGAAGAGAACCTGCACGATGCCACCACTTATTGATTCCATAAGTTGAGGAATCATTAGCGTAAATGCCAGAAAAGAGCATGAGACAAGACGGCAGAAGCCCCTTATCAGTGAGTTCTTGTTGTTCAGCGCGACCATCAGCAGGGTGGATAGTGCCAGCAATATTATCTGTATCCAATGCTCCTTGCTAAGAAATCCGCTGATGAGCAACACCGTCACAGCGTAAATCACCGTGAAAGAGAATGTCAAACGACCCGTTGCTACTTTATTTTGAAATCTCTTCTTCAATTCTTTATCCCTGATAAACGACACCCCATATATGCAATAAAGGGGGTGTCGTTTTTTTGTGTCCTGATGATTATAGATCTTGTCCTATATCTCTACGGAAGTATTTATCGGTAAACTCAATCTTCTGCGCTTCTTCGAAACTCTTGGCAAGGGCTTCTTTCTTATCGTTGCCGTATGATGACACAGCGATGACGCGACCACCATTGGTCATAACGGTACCGTCTTTCTCGGTTGTTCCTGCATGGAAAAGAATACTGCCCTTTACATTGTCTAAACCTCTGATGGCATATCCTTTCTTATACTCTTCCGGGTATCCGCCACTGACAAGCATGACACATACGGCAGAGCGCTCATCAAACAGTACTTCTTTCTCGTCGAGATTGCCTTCAGCAACACCTTCGAACAAGTCGACAATATCGCTCTTCAGGCGCAACATGACAGTTTCTGTCTCTGGATCGCCCATGCGACAGTTGTATTCAATAACCATTGGTTCACCGTCAACATTTATCAGACCGAAGAAAATAAACCCCTTGTAACAGATATCTTCTGCAGCCAGTCCTGCTACGGTAGGGCGTATTATACGGTCTTCCACTTTCTGCATCCATGCTTTATCGGCAAATGGCACGGGAGAGACTGACCCCATTCCACCGGTATTAAGACCGGTGTCGCCCTCACCGATGCGCTTGTAGTCCTTTGCTTCCGGTAGTATCTTATAGTGTGTGCCGTCGGTCAATACGAATACGGAACATTCTATTCCTGACAAGAATTCCTCGATAACAACACGTGATGAGGCATTGCCGAACATCCCGCCGAGCATGTCTTTGAGTTCTCTCTTTGCCTCGTCGAGGGTAGGAAGAATCAATACTCCCTTTCCTGCACATAAGCCGTCAGCCTTGAGAACGTATGGGGCTTTCAGAGTCTCAAGGAATTTTAGACCTTCATCGAGATGCTCGCCGTCGAAAGTGGCATAGGCTGCGGTAGGAATGGAGTGGCGTTGCATGAACTTCTTGGCGAAATCCTTGCTGCCCTCAAGTGCTGCTCCAGCCTTTGAAGGACCTATTACGGAGATGTCTTTTGTGCGGATGTCATTTTTGAAATCATCGTAAATGCCTTTCACCAAGGGGTCTTCCGGACCTACAACGACCATATCTACTTGGTTTTGCAGGACAAAATCTTTTATTGAATCGAAGTCATCGACCGTGATGTTTACATTCTCTCCAACGTCGGCAGTACCGGCATTACCCGGAGCAATATATAGTTTACTGCACTTGCTGCTTTGCGCTATCTTCCATGCGATGGCGTGCTCTCTGCCGCCTGACCCTAATAATAAAAGCTTCATAGTGACCGCCCTGTTATCACAACCTGTTATGGTAGGATTGGAATACTGTCGGGCTACAGTTTTATATGTTAGTATTCTTTCTCTTGCAGTTATGCTCTTCGTAGACGTATAGAATGATTCTGTCCAGTCCTATTTAGTGATTGGAGCAAGATAATCCTCAAAATATTGAGTTATGCGCTCATGTAGATGAACACTACGGTGTCCTTTCATATTGTGACCTTCGCCGGGATATGCAAAGAAATCCGGCTGTGTGCCGGCTTCAGCACAGGCATTAAGGAACATGAGAGCATGCTGTGGAACTACTGTAGGGTCGTTCATGCCGATAATGATCTGCAGCTTGCCCTTGAGGTCCTTTGCCTTGCAGAGGAGTGACGTCTGCTTGTAGCCATCGGGATTGCTCTGTGGAGTATCCATATAACGTTCGCCATACATTATCTCATACCATTTCCAGTCAATCACAGGACCACCTGCAACGCCTACCTTAAACACGTCAGGATAGTTTGTCATGAGCGATATTGTCATGAATCCGCCGAAGCTCCATCCGTGAACACCGAGGCGGTCGGCATCGACGTAAGGCAGTGACTTGAGATAATTCACACCGCACATCTGGTCTTTCATTTCTTCCTGACCAAGACGTCGGAATGTCGCTTGCTCGAAGTCGCGACCTCGATTCTCACTGCCACGATTGTCGAGAATGTAGACGATGTAGCCTTTTTCTGCCATGTATGTCTCCCATGAGCGTGAACCCCAGTGCCATGATGCTTCTACATTGTGTGCATGAGGACCTCCATATACATATATTATAGTAGGATATTTCTTCGTTGTATCGAAGTCGGCAGGCTTTACCATGCGCCAATAGAGGTCGGTATTGCCGTCGGCTGCCTTTATTGTGCCGCTTTCGAAAATAGGATGATAATATCCTTCCCAAGGGTCTTCTGCTGTGCCTAACATTATTCTCTTGCCTGTCTTTGTGGAGGTGACGGCACACTTTCGTGGTACGTCGGGCTCGGACCATGTGTCAATGAGATACAGTCCGTCCTCGGATAGGCTCGCATGATGCACTCCCTTTCCGTTATCAAGGAGCTTACGCTTCTTGGTTTTCAGGTTAATGCTGTAAATGTTGTTCTGCAGATTGTGTGCCTCTTTGGAGGTTATTATCAGTGAGTTCGTCGACTTGCAGAATCCAATCAACTCTGTTACTACCCACTGTCCAGAGGTTATTTGTCCGAGTTCCTTACCGTTCACATCCATAAGATAGAGGTGTGTGAATCCGTCTTTCCAGCTCCAATAGATGAATTTGCTTGCATCCCACGGCAGGAATGTTATAGGGTGGAGCGGTTCAACGTATTTGTCTGAACTCTCTGTGTACAGAGTCTTGACTTTGTTTCCCGTTGCTACATCGTACACATCAAGCGAAGCATGGTTCTGGTCGCGGTTAAGTTCATAAAGATAAAGCAGCCGGTTATCCGGAGACCATGTTATATTTGAGAAGTAACGGTCGGTCACATCACCAAGATTCAGATATGTTGTCGTCTCTGTATTAAGGTCGAATATCCCTATGGTTACTTTATGTGAGTTCATTCCGACCATAGGATATTTGTCGGGTTCGTATGTCGCTACTCGCTCAAAGGTGTTAACCTGTGGGTAGTCAGTTACCATTGACTGGTCCATGCGATAAAACGCAAGAAGCTGACCGTCATTGCTCCAGAATGTACCTTTGTTAATACCGAACTCATTACGGTGTACTGCCTGCCCGTAAACTATCTCGCGGCTACCGTCGTTTGTGACTTTTACCTCTCTTGCATCGGAATATACAACAAACAAGTTGTTGTCGCGCAATACTACTGTGGCACCGGATAAGACATTTGAGTCAATTGCTCCCTCTACAGGCGAAAGTACATGTTCGGTAATAACAACGGAGGTCTCTTTTCCTGTGGCTGGATTGATATACCTCTCCTGCCCGTTATTCTTGTCTATCAATATGTGTCCTTCAGAAGACCATTCGTACTTGAAACGCTGAGGTACGAACTTTGCGTAGTTCTTTCCACCGAAGTTCAGTTCCTCGAGTGTGAGCAGTTTCTGTGCAGACATGCTTGTTGCTGTCATAACGGCTAAAAGAGAAATTATTGCAGTTTTAATCTTCATCGTTGTCGAAAATATGTTTGCGTTCCTTAAAATTCTGCTTACGGTCTTTTTGAAATCCTCCACGACGTTCGTCGCGACCACTACGTGGACTACGGAAGTCGCGGTCTTTACCACCCTTGAAGTCTCTCGGTCCGCTCTTGAAATCTTTCTTTTTTCCACCCTTGAACCCACGGTAATTGTCGTCTTTGTCGCGCCAGTCGCCTGAGAAACGCTCCTTTCTTTCCTCACGGTTTTCCTTTCGTTCCAGAACGTTGCGACGCTCCAAGGAGTGGAATGTGAAGTTTCTTATATCGGCCTCCTCGTTTTCCTCCTGTTCATCGAGGCGCTTCTTGAACTCACGATTCTTTTTGAAGCGGTGTTTCTCTGCCATTATCCGCTTCTCCTCTTCAGTCTTTATTGTGCCACCTTCTTCGCGGAACTCTTTCATTTTGCCGTCGAACATCTGATATTTGCGGAACTCACATTCGAGTGAACCGTTGTATAACGGGGTCTTCAGCGACGGTTTCAGACCAATCTGCTGGAAGCATTCGTCGCGATAAGAGAGAATCCATGCGGTGTTGCCCTTGAAGTTATGTTTCAAGCGTTCGCCTATCATTCGGTATGTACCGAGCAGATCGGGAGTTGAAATACGCTCGCCGTAAGGAGGATTAGTCACTATTATTGCCGGCTCTTTAGGCTGTGTGAAGTCTTTAAAGTCCTTTTGAGCAATGGTTATGTCCTTTGATAATCCTGCTGCTTTCACGTTCTTTGTAGCCGTGTTGACAGCCTTCATGTCAACATCGTAGCCGTATATGTGACCGTTGAAGTCTTTCTCTCGTGTATCGTCGTTATATATCTCCTCAAACAACTCTGGGTCGAAGTCGTGCCATTTCTCGAAAGCATACTCTTTGCGGAACACTCCCGGCGCCATGTTTCGTGCTATGAGTGCAGCCTCGATAGGCAATGTTCCAGAGCCGCACATAGGATCTATGAAGTCAGTCTCGCCTCGCCAACCTGTCATAAGAATCATTCCGGCGGCAAGAACCTCGTTCAGTGGAGCCTCAACGCTTTCCTGGCGATAGCCACGACGATGAAGCGACTCTCCTGAAGAGTCGAGACAAAGAGTAGCATCGCTTTCGGCTATGTGGATATGAAGCTGTATGTCGGGGTTGCTGACAGAGATGTTTGGTCGTTTTCCCGTCTTCTCGCGGAAGTAGTCGACTATCGCATCCTTCACTTTATAGGTGACGAAACGGGAGTTGCGGAAGTCTTCTGAGTATACGACAGAGTCAACGGAGAATGTCTTACCATTCTGAATATACTGTTCCCAGTCAATTTTCTTAATCTCTTCATATACATCCTCTGCTGAGGTGGCCTTGAAGTGGAGTATTGGTTTGAGCACTCGTATTGCGGTGTGCAAAGCGAAATTGGCACGATACATCATTGCTTTGTCGCCTGTGAACGACACCATGCGACGACCAATCTGCACATCATTTGCTCCCAGTTCAATAAGTTCTTGAGCCAGGATAGGTTCCAATCCCATAAAGGTCTTGGCAATTAGTTCGAATTCCATAGAAAAAAACGTGTCTTATAAAACACTGCAAAGGTAATACAAAAAGATGAAGTTACGAAGAGTTATACGGAAAAAATAAGAAATGCCTCTCACTTTTTCGGGTATACTTTACGTTTATATCATGTTTATATACTTTTCAAGCATTTTTTTGATAAATGGTATCTTCATTATTCCCAGTTCGAGTGTTGCCACACCGACAAAGGCGGTGAGTATTCCGAGTATCACGTCTATCACGTAGTGATGGCATGTATATACCGCCGTGCACCATATACCTGCTGATATTATTAAGAATACGAGCGCCGTAGTCCATCGGCTCTTGTTATTCGTGGCGTACATAGCTGCCAGAAGAACGTATGCCGAGTGTAGTGAAGGGACAGCGGCAAAGACGTTGGAGTTGCCCGAATATATGTTTGCAAACACATGGAATGGCATCAGTTTGTCGAATCTTATCAGTCCCGCGACGCTGCCAGGAGTGTCAAATCGTGGCTCAAAGCCATATTCCAACACATACCACGGTGGAGCTGTGGGGTGGATATAATACAGACAAAAGCCTAAAATGTTGACCCAGAGGAATGCTATGGAGAATTTCAGTGAATCTCTCTTTCTGCCTTTAAGCCACATATACAGAGCGTATCCAAGTGGTACCGGTACCCAGCAGAGATAGAATAGTCCTGCCATAAGGTCAGCCCATACGACGTTGTGTATGTTGAAGTACTCTCCGAGAATGAGCGTTCCTGACTCTGTAGCTATGCCGAAGAGTGATTTCTCGGCATTGTATATGCCTTCAATGTCAATCGGGTTTACCTCATAATTGGGCATAAGCCGCATCAAGTCGTAAGAGCATCCGAAGAGAATCCACGGAGTCATTGCCAGAGTGACTTTCCTTGTTGGTTTGACAGCCACCAGAACCGCCCATAATATAATAAGGTATATGCTATAGAAAGCCATTGCCTGTTTTCTTTTTTAGAATGTCGCCCGGAACATGAAGCGTATGCCCCATTTTCGCGATGTAGGTAAATCGGTGTATGTCAGACGTCGAATATATTCCACGTGCAGAATCTTGAAGATGTTGTGAATGCCTACCACTGCCTCTACGTATGGCTTCTTTGAGTCCATGATGTAGCATCCCTTAGGGAATTTGTAAAGCACATTGTCTGTTGCGTTCAGGTAAGGGTTGTTATTGTCGGTGAGCATTCCCCACATGGTGTTTATGCCGATATATTCGCGCCACTTAAGTTTCTTGATGAGAGGAATGCGGTTGAATATCTTTCCGTTAAAGTCCCATGAGATTTCAAGCGACGCCATTCGGTCGTTGAGGAACTCCATGTTATTTATAAGTCGGAATGTTTCATCTTCCATAATGTATCCGAGGTTGCTTCGAGGCATGATGAGCAGAGGGTAAGGCACTTTGTTCCACTGTGCGCTTCCCTTAAAGTACATGTCGATCTTTCCCCATGATTTCATCCAGAAACGTTTGTAAATCTCCACTTCCGTGAGGTTATATCTGTATTCTCCGCCGAGGAATCCTTTTATGCCCATGGTGTGTCCTATAGTGAACACCGGTGCATCGAGATTGATAGGAAGACGGCGCTGCTTGGTGTTTATGAAAGTCTCGCCAGGTGCAATGCGCAGTTCACCGTGCACCTCGGTAGTGTGGAGAGTCATTTCCGGGTTCTTCCAGTCGGGATTGGTTTGCGGGTCTTTCCACTGCGACAGGGGCGTGAAGTGCATCTCTCCATAGCCTGTGTTCCGTTCGCGCTTCAGCCATAGGGTAGTCTTGAAGCCCCATTCCTCTTCGCGTTCGAACTTCAGTTCCTGCTTCTCGTAGAACATCATCTTATCGATTTTTGCCCACTTGAATGCTGTGAAGACGTTATCCTTGTCCGTACGAATCCACTTGTCTGACGGCAGACTGATGTCGCGTGATGCAGTAAACGACAGAGTACGACGTGGGAACTCACGTGGCAGGTAGTCTTTCTTATTGAAAGAGTAGGTGAGCGTAGCGCTGTAGTAGTTTTGGTTTGAGCCCCATCCGTGAGCAAAATATCCTGCGAAGAACCAGTGTGGGTTCAGATTTGCCGTGGTCTGGGCTGAGAGACGTGTACGTAGCCCGTCGACGAAGTTGCGCGATATAATGGTATTTATCGGACCGATGTCTACTTTAGAGTTGTTTTTCGATGTCTCAACGAAGTTCTCCACCAAAGCCTTGAATCCAAAGATGAACCATCCGAAACCTTTCATCTTCTGTAGGTTGTCGATGAACGAGTCCATCTGTTTTTCCGATTTCGTCAGGTCTACTGTCCGATACTGGTTCCAGAAATCATCATCGCGCATCTGTGCATTAGCTTCTTTGCGCGATGCTGCTTTTCCCTTGAACAGCTTTGGAGCTATCGGATTGAATGAGTAATCAGAGTTTTTCGTCGCTCTGATACATATCATCTTCTGTAGCCAATTCGCTACCTTAAGTTCCACAATCATGTCGTCCTGCGTCAGCACCCAGTCGCCTGACGGCTCGAGGGTATATTCCTGGTCGATACGCAGGTTCTCCACGAAGTTCACATCCGAGCGCTTCGGAATGGTCATCGACAGTTTCTTTACGTGTAACGCTGTGTCGGCTATGATATACATCTCTCCGCGAAATCCGAAGTCCTGCTGGTTGTTAGGGATGAACTGCATGTGATAGCACAAATCCTTGTCTACATATACAGTGTCTTCTATATAGTAGCGATAGAAATTAATGGCATCCTTGCCTATAGGCGATGTGAACGGATACTGCAGCAGCCGTATCTGGTCGTCATATATGTCGACATCGGTGAAGACATCCTTCATTATCACGTCCAGTATGTCACCGGTCTCGATGAGCTGGTTTACTCCACCCTTGTTCTCGCCGAGTATTATTGACTTCTCGCTCTTTGGTTCTTTGCGATACACCTTCTGTGTCACTGTCTCATTGACAATGACAGGCAGAATCAGTTTGTCGTTATATTCGCAGTGCTCAACTTGATCTTTTACGAACTGCTGTTTGAATATGGCAGCTGAGTCGATGCGCTCTTTGCTGAGGTCGTTAAGTGCAAGGGTTAGCTTCTGGTATTTGTTGTACTGATAGAAGCTCTTGTTGCTGAGGTCGGTCTTCTTCTTTGCTGCTATGACGCGCTTCATCAGTTCCACAGCGGGATTGTTCTTTCGCGAGTATTTTCCTTTCTGATCAATGACCACCACCTCGTTCAGCGTCTTCGAATCCTCACGAAGTACTATCCGCATTGCCGATGGTGTGTTTTTGTTTACTTTCACCGTCTGTTCCTTGAAGCCTACTGAACTGATTGTCAGTGTCCAACCCTCGCGGCGCATTATCTCGAGTCTTCCTTCTATGTCAGATGCTGCAGACACGTGATGTCCGCGGTAGGTAGCATTGGCAAACGGGATGGCATAGCCCTTTTCGTCAACTATATCCAATTTCAGCTGTGCGTTGGCATTGATGACCAACGTAAGGAGAAAGGTGAGAATGAATGAAAATTTCTCCATTTTTATCTACTGTTCCAAATTGATTTTATGTGTCGTAGTCATGCGTAGGTATCAACCTTTTGTGCATATCCAACAGCAAATTTACATATTATTCCCCGAAAAATACATAAAACCTGAAAGGATTTTTGGTTTTTTATGTTTCTTTTGAGCAATATCTAATAAGTCTGCTAAATCTTTTTTAAAGGGAATAGGCGTGCACTGTCGTTATTGTAAAAATATTTCTCACAGGTTTTCTTTTGCATTTTTATCGGCAGCGAAAAAAGCGTCTTTCTAATAATTTGATTTTCAGCATTTTGTACGTGCGTCTTTTTTAGTTTCTAAAACCGCCGTTTCTTGACGCTAAAACCGTCGGTTCTTGAACCAAGAAACGCCGCTTCTTGAACTTAAAACCGCAGGAATTAGAAATGCGCTTCTTTGATGTAAAGAATTATTCTTGTTTGTTTCCTACTTTCATAAGAATCAGTCCGACTGATGTCCAGAATATTTCTCGCACCCTACACATCAGCGATATTAAGATTCCCGTCTCGTTTGTCATGCCCATCTGTGCCGTTGACATGGCAAATCCCCCCTCGCGACCGCCTATCTGCATGGGGAAGAAAAACAGCAGATTGGCAAAGAACGATGTGAACGCGAGTATCAGGAAAGAGTGGACGAACATGAGCAGACGGTTGCCGTCGTCAGTGTTGAACAGAAGAAGCATGAAGAATATTTCCAAACTCTGGGCAATGCGCCCTGTGTATTCAAGTGCGAGTGATATGAAGAAGTTTTTCTTGTTTTGACTATGCAGTGCCGAAATCTGGCGGTCAATCTTCTTCAGGTCTTCTGAATGTGTATCGCGGAAGTTCGTTGACCAGTGCTTCAGTCCGGGTATTCTGCACAACAGGGCAATTATTTTCATTACCATGCCATTCTTATAGCCACGCACGAATAAATATATTCCTGCCAGACAGAAGATGCTCATCAGCACCAACAGCACGATAAGGAGCAGACTGAGTGAAAACAATCCGAAGAGAGTCATGAGAGAGAAAATTACGATTGAGGTGACCCAAAACCAGAAATGACTGAATATGTGCATCATCGAGAACAGCACTACCGATGATGTGGCGCGCTGCGCGCCGATGAACGGAGTGAGCTCCATTATTTTATATGGTTCACCGCCAAGCAGTCCGGCAGGTGTAGCGCTGTTCAGGGCAAAGCCGGTGATAGTGAGTTTGTAGAGACGGAGGAATGAAACCGGGCATTCTCCTGACCCCCGTATGATGATTAGCCACGACAGAGTGTTGCCTGCATAGAGCACTCCCCAGAGTGCAATTATGGCAATGAGCCAATAGCCGGCGCGTGTAATGGAAGCCCACAACTGGATGAAACTGACTTCAAAAGAGAAGCACATCATTACGATGGCGGCTATGCCGATGAAAAAGAATATGTTTCTTACTTTGTTGTTCACTTATCGTATAGTTATTGAGAGTTGGCTGTCACGTTAGAAATACAAAACTACGAAATATTTATTACAATACAAAATGAATGGCGTGCAAATAGTGTGTCGTTTCATAAAAATAAATATATCCGAGGTTTAACCTTAATCGAGCAATAGACAGCAGTGCGTTTTTATCATACGAAATCGGTCAATATAGCGCAGTTTGCGAATGACGGAATGTTATAAATCACGCCCCTTCGACTGACGCATCTATTTGGACTCTGCTCCAAAATCAGACTAAATCAGTTAGTAATATATTGATCGATTTTGGTTTAATGATAAGCATACACATAGCATACAAGCAAGGCAAAAAAACGGTATTTAAATTTTGTGTATTCATTTTTTTTGTTAATTTTGCAATGTAATGACTATAAAACAAAAGATTTGTGCCTTTGTGGCAACGGGCTTTGGTAGTGGTTATTGGCCTTGGGGACCAGGGACAGCAGGTGCGCTTGTGGCTACTGGTATGTGGTTCCTGCTTGGACGTGTTGTCACGGAACCGGTACTCATCATCACTACTGCCGTGGCTATAGTCGCAGCAACCGTTGCCGGCACGTGGACAACTAACCAACTCGAGCCTGTATGGGGCGAAGACCCGTCGAAGGTGGTCATCGACGAGATGATTGGTGTGTGGATTCCGTTGTTGGTATGCCCTTTGGGTAGTTGGCAGTATGCCTTGGCTGCATTTGTGCTGTTCCGCTTTTTCGACATACTGAAACCGCTTGGCATACGTAGTCTTGACCTTCGTCATGGTGGATTCTGGGTGATGGCTGACGATATACTCGCCGGAATTTACAGTATGATTCTAATAGCAGTGTTCAGATGGCTCATAATATCCTGACAGAAATATTGACCTTCACTAAGGCAGAGAGCTCGGCTGTTATGGCTACAGCATTCGATTATATCGTGCTTTTCGTATGCGATAAACTGTTGGGATGTGATTTCTACCTTTCTACTTTCATCGGTGCCGTGTGCGGTGGAACAATGAACTGCTTTATTAATTATAATTTCGTTTTCTATTCCTCCGACCTGAAGAAAGCACAGGTCGTCAGTCGGTATTTTATAATTTGGTCAGGCAGTATCATCCTGAACTTCCTCGGTACACTGTTTTTCAAGGGCGTGGTACACATGAAGGCTTACTATGCACGTGTCGTGACAACGGTGCTTGTGGGTATATGCTGGAACTACGGAATGCAACGGTGTTTCGTTTTTTATAGTAAGGGAAAATCAAACGTATAATACAATATGAACTACAGAGATTTTATTCAGAAGATTATCTACTATCTCATCAATCCATTGATACGTGGAATGATAAAGGTAGGCATCACTCCAAACATCGTTACTTTCATTGGATTCCTCGGCAATATGGCTGCTGCCGGAATGTTTATCTATGCTGCTACGCTCACCGGCGGACGGTATGCGTGGATAGGCTATGGCGGATGGGTGCTCATAGCATCAAGTCTGTTCGATATGATGGACGGACGTCTGGCACGTCTGGGTAATATGTCCTCGACCTTCGGCGCGTTCTGGGACTCCACTCTCGACCGTTATTCGGAACTTGTTTCGTTGGGGGGTATTGTTGGTTTCTACTTCGGTCTTGAGGGCGAAACATGGGGATTGGACAATACCGTAT
>CAJPPF010000032.1 GCA_905372445.1 uncultured Prevotella sp.
GTAAGTATACTATATAATATTGTTTTCATAAAAAAATTACTGATAAGGATTCTTTACTAATTTTGGATTGTTTGCAAGCCATGAGCCTGAGAGAAAATTATAATAATTTCTCATTTCAAACTTACGGCTGTTAACCATTTTGCTGTTCTTCTGTTTAACGAATACCCATTTGCCGTTATGTTCACTTCTTGGGTCTTTTATCAAATAGGGGAATAAACTGTTTTGTGTTGAGTTTTCGCTGTCTCCATTCCATTCTGTATGAGCTCTACGCCACCGTTTCATATCCCACCATCGTAGATTTTCCAGAGGGAACTCTACCCTTCGTTCTTGAATAATATCATCTAAAGTATAAGTGGGAAGTGGTGTCAGTCCGGCTCGCTCGCGAACGTCGTTAAAGTACTGAAGTCCTTCAGAAGTTTTACCCAATTCCATTTTTGCTTCTGCATAAATCAGTAACACTTCTGCATAACGCATTCTTATAAACCATACGTCACTGCCTACGGATGATTTGCGTCCTTCTGCCTTAGGATCAAGGTATTTGCGAAAATTGAATCCCGTAGTATTATCCCATGCCCCGGCACTTGCTCGAGGTCCATTGACAGATGTAATAATGTCACCATCTTCATCGGTTGTTCCTGCTGCTGATGTCTTCGTTGTCCATGTTGTTGTGGAACCTTTTTTCTTTAGTTTCATCTGTCCTGCCTGATATATCATCTCTACACCATCAATTATGTCTCCAGGACAAATAATAGTAGCTTTTAGACGAGGATCTTTCTTGGCAAACAGTTCTTGTGGACTATCATAATAAATGTAATCTCCATTTGCATCTGTGAGTGCAAGATGTCCGTTACGGTTATCTGTGAACTCATAGCTTTCAACAAGATTGAGTAGTGGAGTATTTTCATTAGCAGCAGAGTTGCCGGTTATCTGTGGAGCACATGAATTTGCAGACCATGCATGTGTGACATCCGGTGCAAGATAGTCCCTAGCCCATATAACCTCAGGATTATTTTCCTTGTCGATAAAAATACAGTAGAAGTTATATGCTTTGTCATTCTTTTCCTTTCTATATAGTTCAAACTTCTTTGAAGATATAATATCTCCGGCAGCATTAGCTGCAAGTTCATAATAAGCATTTGCTTTGTCAGCAGGGATACCGACCTCGCCTCCTTTTGTTTTTATATCAGGAGTTATGGCATTGTTGTATTTTGCAAGTCTTGCAGCAGTTATTGCCGCACGTGCTTTCAGCATCATTGCTGCATATTTGCTGGCTCTTGCATTATGAGTGCCCCCCGTTTCTCCAAGATGTTTTGCACATTCATCGCATTCAGATATTATATAATCATATATTTCAGCCTCCGTACTTCGTGCGATCTGCATAGTTGCCAAATCATCACCAACACTGAATATTTTGTCTCCAACTATAGGCATACCGCCAAGACCACGAGCCATATAGAAATATGCCCATGCTCTAAGGAATCGTGTTTCATACTCATAAGTGCACTTATCTTTTTCTGTTAGGGCAGATGATTCTCTTACGCTCTTAATGAACATATTAAGATTTCTGATAAGAGCATATGGATATAATCGCCACAAAGAGTTTGAGAATGAAGTAGAAGTGTTTGTTTGGAAGCATGAAGCTTCATCCAATTCTCCCCACGTGCCAGTAGTTGTTGAAAAGTCACTGAATGTCTGAAAGTTCGGATCAAAGTCTATCTGATTGTAAAAACTTGCCATAACTGATTTAGTCATAGTCGCATCACCGAAGATTTCTTCATCCGAGAAAATTGCATCAGATTCTCTGTCTAAGAATCCAGAACAGGATACAAACACGATTGCCAGTAATGCAAGTATGAATGAATATAATGTTGATAAAATAGTATCTCTCATAATCTTTTAGAATGTTATGTTTGCACCGATATTAACAATTCTTGTTGTAGGATAACTTGAACCTGAAGTTATGGTAAGTTCAGGATCAAGTCCGTATTTATGCATGTTGTCGATAGAGAATAGATTTTGCATGAGACAGTATATTCGTACATTACTCATAGATATATTCTTTATCCATTTCTGAGGTAGGGTATATCCAATTTGCAGATTACGCAGTTTGAGAAACCACATCTCTTCCGTCCAGAATGTGCTGGCAAGATAATTTGAATGCCCACTATTTCCGTATAGCATCGTAGGGTAACGTCCTGGTATCAACTCGCTATTAGCATCCCAAGGGTTTGATAAATGCCATTGGTCTCCCATATAGTACATGAAAGTGTTACCGTCACCGTGAAAAGGGTATCGTGCTTCCCAGTTAAAAAACTTAGTAAATAGTGCCATGCCAGCAAAGTCGCATGCAAAATCAATTCCTTTCCAGCTTGCTCCCAAGTTAAGATTATAATTTATAATCGGAGTGCGTGCATCATTGTTCGACCAGTATTCGTCGTAGCCCTTGTGCCCCAATGGTTTTTGGTCTTCATATGTTATAATACCATCTTTATTTACATCCTCATATATAAGGTCTCCCGGGCGCAAAGTAGTATTTCCATTACCGTCAATATCAACGGGATAGGCTGCTATTTCTTCCCAACTCTTAAACTGTCCGATACAGTTGAACAGCCAACTGGAATCAGAGTAACGATGGCGATGGTTGTATACATAGTAGTCACGAGAGTTTCCGAAAGTCGGTTTGTATTGTTCCCAAGAATATGTGCGAGCTAAAGTAATATTGCCCCCAATGGTATAGTGCAGGTCAGAAATGTTGTCAGCCCATGTCAGCGAAGCATCGAAGCCTTTAACCATATCTGAATTAAGATTCTCCTGCGGCCATGAAAAACCGATTTCGTTTGGTATAACCACGTCGTATCTGGATGCGGGTAATCCTTTACGCAAACGTTGGAAGTAATCAATGGTTCCATTAAGCCTGGTGTTTAATAACGCTATATCCAGACCTATATCAAATGTATGCGCCTTTATCCATGTAATCTCGGTCTGGGGGAGGTTCCGAACACTTGAAGTGGTAATGGCAGTACCATCTATGACTGCTCTTCCTGTATTGTAGTTATATCCGCTTAGATAGGAAAAAGCACTATATCCACTAACTTTGTCATCGCCAAGAATACCATATGACGCTCTAATTTTCAAGTTATTTATATATTCACTGATAAAAGTATTCTTCCAGAAGAGCTCTTCTGAAACTCTCCATCCAAATGATATTGAAGGAAAAAATCCCCAACGATGCTTGGGAGAGAATTTCCATGAGCCATCATAACGCGCGGCAGTCTCTAAAAGATAACGGTGTTTGTATTCATAATTCAGTCGCCCCATGTATCCAAGTCTTGCCGAACTGTTCTCGTTCCATTCACTGAAGCTTTGTAGTTCTGTGAAATATGCAACTTTCAGTGCATCCATTGCCGGCGTTCCACCGTATTGTACTCCAGGGTTGTTTGTAAGATATGACTCAAAGCCTGCAAAAACATTTAGGGAATGGTCATCTCTCCATTCATGTTTATAGGTAGCACTTAGCTGTGAGTTTATGGTTTCTATATGTTGCCAACGCGAATCAAATCGTCCGGCATAGGTTTTCATTACGTTATATGTGTCAGACTCTTTATCGTAACTATATAGACTATATCCTCTGGGACGTGACTTGTATCGCTCGTTGCTGTTAAAATATGAGAGTAATCCTTTAAATGTTAGTCCTGCAATAGGTTTCCATTCACCAACAAGATTTGCCTGTAGCACTCTCCAATTGTCTTTTGCGACTCCTGCCTTATCTTTGGTAAGGTTTGCATAGTTCGTATATCCGGCTGTTCCTGTAACTGCAGGATATAACTCGTTGTTATTTGCATAAGGAAACTGTGTCGGAGTATTGTTAACAATTGCATAGGTAAGTGTCCAATATTCATCGTTGCCATGATAGCTTAGGTTGAATGCAGAGTTTTCTTTATTTTCATGCCTGCCATTAACCTGTGCTTTTATATTGAAGTTATCAGTAATGTCTGCATCAATGTTCATCTGGAAGTTTGTTCTTTCGAAACTACCGAAATTCCTTGCCAATGACTCCTGATATACATGACTGGCTGCCAGATAGTAGCTTATCTTCTCAGACCCTCCGGCAGCATTTATCTCGGTATAGTATTGAGGTGCAGTTTTCTCCCATATATATTCTTTCCAGTTGAAACCGGGATTCACTCCACTTGTAAACGCATCATACTCCTCTTGTGAATACCGTGTAGTCTGTCCCATTAGGGTAGTTGCTTGAACACTTGCCTTTACATATGTTTTTGCATCTGCAAGTTCCGGATATCGGAACATTGACTGCCAACCGTAATAGCTATTTAGACTTACTTGGCATTTTTGGTTGCGTTTACCCGATTTAGTGGTAACAACAACTACTCCGTTAGCAGCACGCACTCCATATATGGCAGCAGAGGCATCTTTCAGAACCGAGATACTCTCAATATCATTGAAGTCTATATTGTTGAATTGTCCTTCATCCATCTGTACACCGTCAATGACATACAGTGGTGTTCCGAGATTTCGTATGTTGATACTGGTCCAGTTTCCAGGGCGTCCATCACTCTGGCGAGAATTGATTCCCGGAATCTTACCGGCAATGGCACCTGATGTATTTACGGCAGAAGTACGTATTAAATCATCACTGCTGATATTAGAAATTGCCGATGTCAGTGATTCCTTTTTTATGGAGCCATATCCTACTATTACAACGTCTTCTAACTGATGTGTCTCTGGCTTCATTACAAAATCCTGTTTGTTTCCTTTGACAATAATAGTCTGTGATGAATAGCCAACATACGATATGTTTATTTTTATTATGCCAGAATTTAACATTGTTAGTATGTAATGTCCGTCAGCATCAGTTACGGTTGCAGTATTAGTCCCTTCTATTTTCACTACAACACCAATCAATGGTTCACCTGACGTATCACGCACATAACCAGAAATTTCTCTCTTGTTTAACTGTATGTTTTCTTGTTGTATTGATATGTCCGTCTTGTTCCCGGCAAATAATTGCAGATTAAAAAGCAGTGCAATTGTCAGTAATAATAGAATGGAACTGTATTTAAGTTTGAAAAAGTCATTGATCATTTGCACGAAGAAATAAAGTATTTATGTTTCCTATAAATATTATTTTCAAAACCGGGGCATATGTCTAAATGATTATAACAAGGCATATGCCCCTTAACTTTAATGGAAATATTATTTTATCATCTTTGCAGATTTCCCATTGGTATATCTTATGATGTTCACATGACCAGCCTTAGGTGTGTTGATACATTGTCCTGCAGCATTATATATTTTATCTACAGAGTAATCTTCACTATTTTCCACATTGTTTATGCCTGTGGCTTCTTTCACCTTTGCTTTAGTAATCATTGATGGCATCTTTCCTCTGTCGAATGCTATTACTGAAATTGTCTCCGTTAGCGTTACATCGCCCTTCTTAAATTCCACAATCCAATTGCCATTTTCAATTTTTACAGGTTCCAGAATGCTTTCATTTAGTGACCCGTAGAGATATAACGACTCTAAGTTGTCGCTACATGTTCCCTCTATTCCGACTTCTGTGCATGAGGTAATTTCAACAGGAGCAGTCTGATTTGCAAAGAACGGAGTAGTCTTACCGTATATATTCTGCCATTTTGCCATATCAGAAAATTGGAAATTGCTCATTTTTGTCATGTCTTCAGGTAGCATTTCCTTTGCATCGTATAGAGAAAGATTGTCGCCATCTCCCATTCCCATAGGAGCTCCATCTGCATTATAGTATGTGTTCTTAACCGTTATGCCTTCCCAGTTACGTCCGCATACACCTGCAATCTTTACGTCTTCGGCAGATGTAGATATTGTCCCCGAGAAATAGCAATCCATGATAGGGCCGTTGAAATTTACAGCACATATACCGCCGTTCCAGGAATCCTGCCATTGATCGTGAGCCCATAGTCCTGTTGCTTTCACATCACCAGTAGCGTAACAATTCTGCACGCGTCCACGCAGAGCATTACCACCTATAGAGCCAACACACTGACCTGAGCAGGTTGCGAATACGGCACAATTCTCTATATGAGCATTCTCACTGTTCCAATTTGGTGTTGCAAGAATGCCACCTACAGTACCGGTGCTTGACGAAATGTTCCCATATACGACATTATTCTCAAAAGCAACGTCATAGCGTGACGCCCCGTTGTAGAATGCACATATGCCGGCAGCATATCCTGCACTCGTCACATCACCATAGAAGACGTTATTCTTAAAGTATCCACCCTTTTCGTTATCACCGGAGATGCCACCGACATAGTTGGTTCCTTCAACTTTCACATTGAAGACACGGCAACCGTCGAAATTGCCACCGCCAACACCTGAAATCGCACCAACATTTTCACCGCCTTCAATTGATGAGTTTATTATAGTACAATTGATAATATCTCCACCTTGAATTTCCCAATTTCCGTTTGTTCCGCAAAGTATACCGCTCCAATTGCCGGCAATGATTTCTGCATCTTTTATTGTGAGATTTTTTATGACCCCCGGAGTATTCATTCTGGTGAAGAGACCGTTACCAGAGTTACCATTCTCTATACGTAGATTGTTGACAGAATGACCGTTTCCGTCAAACACACCTGTAAAGCTACCTATTGGATTCCATACCACATCCTCTAAGTCAATGTCTTCAGTGAGAATAAAGTGCGATGTAAGGAAGTCGTTCACTGCTTGTAACTGTTCTGCATTCTCAATCTGATAAGGGTCGTTACTTGTGCCCGTACCACCTGCAAACTGCGCTGATGCGCTAAATGAACTACAGAATAATGCTGATAATAGGAATAATTGTTTCATAGTGTAAATTGTTTAAGTTTATTATTTTATAATCACTTTCTTCCCATTATGGATATACAATCCAGTCTTAGGAGTCATGACAGTTCTTCCATCTAATGTGTACCATTTATCGTCATAATGTTTATAATCTTCTAATTCCTTTATACCGTTGGTATAACTGAAAAACATGTTATATACAAGTTTAAGGTCATTAGTATTGTTTGTAATGATGTGCTTGTTATGTTCGTCAGCGATAGGCTCATTTTCTATTATTACATTATCAATATATATATCATGTATGAACTTGTCAGGTGTACCATCGGGATATTTCTCCATTGGGTAACTTTGATGCCAGCCAAGGAACAGAATGTCATTGGCAGTATTCTCTCCTGTGTTATTAGGACATACAACATTCCGATAAATGATGTTTTTCATTTCGCCGTTCCACTGTTGGTTTCCTTGAATTATCCCATACCAGAAACTGTCTTTGAATGTTGCACCAATAAGGCGTGTGCATCGGTTTACATAAATGTTTTCATAGAGAATGTCCTCAAAATAAGTTCCCCACAGACAGCAAATGTTCAATGCGGAACGGTCGTCCATGCTACCATTCAGGTTTATCCCATCAAATGAAAATAGTATCTCACTATTTGTCAACTGTATGTTCCTGAAAATACTTGCACGTGTTTCTGCACCTATATTGAAGCCGCTATTAGCCGAACTCCACAGTTGCATACGATTAAAGAAAAGGTTTTCCTCTGGCAGGCATGTGTTAGGAGCGGCGTTCTCGTCGCCTAAGCCTTTAATAGCCACTGCATCGTCATCAGATCTTACAAAACAGTTGTCCAAATGCATATCATGGCAACCGTTGAAGTCCATTCCATCTGTACATCCTCCATATACAGATATAATCTTTATGTCGCGTATGTTCATGTTGCTACAGAATGTATATGTGGTCTGCCACCCTGTTATGGCGTAGCGATAGAATATAGCTCCACTTACCTCACCTTGTGTACAGTTATGACAATTCAGTGTAGACCCAACTCCCTCTTTACTCTGTACTACAACTCCATGCCCATATATCTTGCTTCCCCTGCCAGAGATTCCCACTTGTCCGTTCAACACAGCTCCAGGAGATATGTAAATGTTTCTACCTCCTGATACTGTTAATGTTCCTCCAAACTGCTTTTCAAGGTCGTAATATCCCGGACCGAAGTAGTATGTCTTGCTGTCCCTGTCGTAGAAGTATCCACCTTTGGCTGTCTTTTCTGGGTTTATACTTGGTACGTTGTCATCAATATCATTACAGAACAAATGCAACACTTCACCGTATTTATAGTCTCCGTTCTGCACAATTGTGATGTTTTGCTTTGTACGGCTTACCTTAAACTTAAGTATTTTGTCGTTTATCTTCTCCACGTCATATATGTCAGCGTCATGTGGAAGAATGTCGTAATCACCAAGATCTTCTCGACACGACACTACAATTTCTATCGGAAAACCGTTTTTAAAGTCAAAATAACCGAAGTTCCCAGTTGCTCCCCATTCGTTTCTTGCTGCATATAAACCTACGTATGCCTCTTTGTTGATGAGTACATTGAATCGTGGAGATGCAAGCGTCTCGATACACCCGGCAGGACGTTCAAATGTTGCAAAACTGCCATCACGTGCAACATATGTATTTCCCTTGCCATTTTGTTGATTCCATGCAGTGACGTCAATGGCGCTTGTCTCCATTGAGACAAGTACCAACAGGAATACTAAACATACAACTTTTAACGAATTCATTATTATATAACAACTAAATTAGGTATGTAACATTTAAATTGTTTGAATATTTTGATGATACAAAGTTAACTATAATAGAGTTTTAATCCTTTAAATTTTATCTCAAAACATATCAAAATTCACTTATTATGTTTTTATATTTACACAAGTTTGGTATAAGAACGGCATTATAAAAGTTACATGCATCTTATAAAAGGACCGGCGTATGTAAATAAAAATCATCATCGCGATTTTTTACGAAATAGAAAACTAAAAACAACGATTTGCCAAGTCTGCATAGCATAAAACCGCGTCTTTGAAAACCGACAAAAGCTAAAAATAGCCTGATTACGTGCTTTTTCTCTCAAAAAGCGATGGTTCTTTATGCTGAAAACGACGGTTTTATCGGCAAGAAGCAGTGGTTTTAGAGTCAAGAAACGGCAGTTCTTGAAAGTGACTCATATTCTTATTGGCATCAAAAGGAATCTATTACGCTGATTTTCAGCATATTGCCTGCAATGCCAAAATAAGCGTTTCTCGTCAACGAACTACAACGCGACAGCAAATATCGTCTGCATTTATAGCCAAAACAGCCTTTTTGTTTAATTTATTCATAAAACGAGTTCGGGATATTTTTCTCTAAACCCAAATTGGTCAATAGATTCATAACTGCTTTTCTGCTTTGATAATAAACACACATTGCGCTCTATTGACCAATTAGGAGTTATGCAATTCTTATCCTGAACCGGGGTTAATAAGCAATATTGCCTAATGTCATCCCTGGCCAGTCATCGGTACGGAAGGGGTAAGTAGGCAACAGTTTTGAGTTACAGAGGTTACAGTCCGGATTATCTGCCCAAGCATATCGAATTGCAATAGGATGTTTTACTTTTGGAGACCAAAGTATAACAGTATTTCCTTTTATCTCTGTTTCTGCCCAATAGAATTTATGATCTAACCCTGCAATGGCAAAACCACGCGGTGTCTTACCGTCGCTGGTGGTAAGACCTTTATCTGTATTAATGAAGTGCAATATCACTTTATCTCCGCTAATGACATGGTTATTGTATACCGGTCCTGAACTTTCTATCTGCTCACCATAGTTATACGCCCGAGCCAATAACGCTAACCGTCGAGCCACTTCTTGTTTGTTTGCGGGGTGAATGTCGTTAGCGTCACCTATGTCTATAAGGCAGGCTACACCGACGTTGTCCTTATGCTTGGCGGTAAGATGTTGTGCTTCTCTAAGTTCTGCCCATTTCGATTCTCCAGGCTCTTTTTGCTTTGGATGGTAGTTGGCAAGTTGTGCAATATAGAAAGGAAAACGGTTGTTCCATTGCTTGCGCCAATCTTCAATAAGCAATGGCAGGAGTTCGCGGTATTGGTATGCACGATTGACATTATCTTCTCCTTGATACCAGATTACACCTTTTATAGAAAAGGGCACTAAAGGATTTATCATTGCATTGTACAGCATGCAAACATTCTTTGCATCAGTAATTGGATTGCGTGGCAGTTCTGGAATATCTGCTAAAGGGATGGTCTTTTTTATCAGCCATTCCCCATTCAGTGAAATGCTGTTTTCTGCGTCGAGTTCTATACAAATATCATGATCTTTATAACCAACTATACCTGCATATCCTCCAATGTCCATTATCCGTATGGCTATAGTAGCCTTGCCTTCTTTTACAAAATCAGCATTGATACTATACACTCTGTTTTCGGCATACCCATCCATACGCCCTATAACTTTACCATTGAAATAAGTAACGTCGTTATCATCAATCATTCCAAGACGAAGTTTTAGCTCTTTGTTTTGCCATGAATGAGGAATGTCTATTGTTTTGTAACACCAAATGATACCATCGAAATCAGCAAATTCCCTTTGTGTCAGTAGTCCTGGTAACAGATATCTATTACAAGTCTCATCGGCATTAATAACACTATTGTCATCTATATTCTTCAGTTGCTTTTCAAAAGAAGTAATCTCTTCGTCATAGAAATGTTTTCGCGTAGGAATATCGTCTGGCATATTGATTATACGTTGTGTTGCCTTTTTGAAATCCGGCATTGTAGACAGAAATTCAGAACTTATCCACGCCTCGACAGGAGTTCCTCCCCATGCTGATTCTATGAGTCCGACAGGTACATTCTCGTTCAGCTCGATATCACGACCAAAGAAATATCCTACAGCCGAAAAGCCGGCAACAGTCTCCACCGAACATAACTGCCACCCTCCTCCTACAGCCTCGAACTCGGTCTGAGCATGCGGTCGCATAGTATTGTTGACGTGCAACAGACGGATTCTATAATGGTCTGCATTCTTCAATTCCTCATCGCAGTTTTTTGTTTGTCCCCATCCTTTTACAGGAAAATCCATATTTGACTGACCAGAACATAACCATACCTCTCCTATTAATACGTTGTCAATTGTTATAGGAGTTCCGTCTGATATTGTGATGGAATAAGGTCCGCCTGCCTTTGGCGTACTGACATGAGTAATAAAATGTCCATCTTTGTCAGGCATGGCATTATATGTCTTTTTGTCCCATGATGTGATAATACTTACAGCATGCTTAGTATTGGTGATGCCCCATATAGGAGCATCGGTTGTTTGCTGCATCACCATGTTGTCTGTGAAAAGTGGTGATAGCCTTACTTCAGACTGTCCATGCAGACAGTATAGTAAACTTAATGCAATTATAATCGTTCTCATTTGAAATACATTTGAATTTTATTCTTGCAGTTATTGCGAATATCGAAATATCGTTTTGATACTTTTTTAAGTTTCTTTCCGCATATATTAATATTGTCAAATACTAAATTGTTGATAGTTTTATCTGGTGTACCTTCCTGATGCCAATCATATATCATAATTTTGTTAGAGATATTGTTTCCGGAGTTTGCAAAACTCTGTATATTACGAAATGTTATGTCATATATACCTCCTTCTCCTGTTTGATCTCCGATAATGCTTCCAAACCAGAATGAAGATTTGAAGCCTAACCCGATTAACCTCTGACAATGGTATATACGTATATTATCGAACAGTATGTCGTGAAACCAAGTGCCATGTAATGAACAGATATTCAATGCCGCACGTTCATCTAAGATAGTGTGATATTGTGGGTCATCGTATGAAAATAATATATCTATATCTTCTACCTTGATATTGCGAAAAGCTTGTGCACGTGTTTCTGCACCTATGCCAAAAGCGTTGTTGCAGTCGTTCCAGAGTTGCAGATGACGGAATGTCAAATCTTCGCATGCAGGATTCTCTGCCGGCTTTGCGTTGCCAAGTGCTTTTATTGCTACTGCATCATCACAAGCACGTACGAAGCAGCTGTCAATTGTACTGTGAGAAGTGAATACCAAATCTAAACCATCTGTGCTGGCATAATGCGTGTTGATAATCTTCAATCTTTTAAAACTTATGTCAGTACAATGGTCGGCTGTTACCTGCCACGCATGCCAACAATGCCCATGCACCATGACATCTTCTATGCTGGATTTTTTTGTATTCAGAACTTTTATCAACCCTCTCTCTGCATTTACAATCATTCCGCCTCCCCAGATTCGCGCACCATCACAATCATCCATAACTAATGTGCCATACACTACAGCTCCAGGTGCAAGGTAGATGCTCTGTTTGCCGGTAATCTTCATTTCGGATGTACCGGTTATATTTCTAAGATTATAATATCCTGCTCCAAAACTATGTGTGCGACTTGCTGAATCATAATTGTAGCCTGATGGATGCGGGGTGTTGTCATATTTGTTGCAGAACAGATGCAACACACAGCCGTGCATAGGATCACCATTCACAACAATGGTGATTTGTTCGCCGGCAAAGACTGTTTGTATTTCTATATTATGTGAATCTTTTTGTGTGACGTTGATTTTTTCGTTGCGTGGAAGAATTTCCATTGTTTTTATTGCTTCATCCACTACTACATTTATTGTCACTTTCTCCCCGTCTGTCATTTCAAAACTGCCAAAGTCAACAGTACCTCCCCAATAATTCACATCATTATATAATGCCACGCTATACCCATTTACACTGACGGAAAATGGACGTCGTTGATTTTCCATTACAGGGTATCCTTCAGGTACGGGCATGGTTCTTACTACTGCCACGGTCTCTGTGGCAAATACAATAAAAAATAATGTTATTAGAGTTTTTCTGAAATTGTTGTTTCCCATAAAAAAGCGAATTTGTTAGGTACATTGCAAAATTATCGGCTGTGTTAAAAATGTACTTTAAAAATTCGCTTGTATATTATTAATTATGTCATTTTTTCATTCTATACTCGTTGGGGCTCATATTATACTGATCCTTAAAACATTTCGACAAGTATGAAGGTGCAGAAAAACCGCAGGCATATGCTATTTCTGAAATATTCATTTCTGTAGTATCAATCAAGTGGCAAACTTTCTCCAGGCGTGCCATACGTAGATGCTCTATAGGCGATATTCCTGTGAGTGATTTAATCTTGGCATAGAATTGCGCACGACTAAGATTCATGTGCTGGCTGATAGCTTCTATATTGAGGTCGGAATTGCCAAGGTTTTGCCTTATATATTCTCGGAAGCGGTGTACAAATTCCGACTCACGTGGTTTGAATACATCTTCCGGCACTTCGTCTTTTCCAAAAAGACTGCGTAGCATCTGACGATTCTTAAGGAGATTCTCTATACGTGATGTTAGCAGCTGTGCACTAAACGGTTTTGTTATATATGCATCAGCACCATTATCAAATCCTTCTATATAGTTCTCGTCAAGTGAACGTGCTGTGAGCATCAGCACAGGAATATGGCTCGTGGCAAGTGTAGTCTTTAATTTCCTGCAGCATGTTAACCCATCCATTACAGGCATCATAACATCGCATATTATGACATCGGGCATGAACGTTTGTGCTTTCTTATATCCCTCCAGCCCGTTCTCTGCACTCTGTATGATGTATTCATCGCCAAGAACAATTTTCACGAAGTCGCACATCTCTTGCTTGTCATCAATCATGAGCACACGTTGTTTATGCTTTTTTATTATATCATCAATATTGTCTTCTGTGGTTTCTTCTGTATGGTTGTCTGTTGTTGAAATAGCGCTGTCTCTTTGATGCAGAGGTATACTGACGGAGAAGGTCGTACCATTGCCAAGCCTACTGTCGACAGTAATACTTCCTTTGTGTAGTTCTACTAACGATTTTGTGAGAGCTAGTCCTAATCCTGTGCCGCTTTGGGCTTCCGGAGATTGATAGAACGTGTCGAATATTCGTGGCAGACTTTCCGGGACAATGCCTTCGCCCGTGTCTTTAACGCTTATGTGTGCCTGTTGCTTGTCGGAAGTTAGTGTTATTGTTATGGTATCTCCTTCATTGGTATGTTTGAAAGCATTTCCAAGCAGGTTAACCACTACGCTGGTAATCTTCTTACGGTCGGCTTCCACCCATATACCTTCATTCTCTCTACAATCCACAATCAAATTTATGCCTTTTGTCTTAGCAAGATTAGTGAAATTATATGCCCAGTCTTGTACTGCATTGCTTAGATTAAAATGTTCCGGCTTCAACTCCATCATTCCATCCTGCACCTTTCTATAGTCAAGAATGTCATTTACCATATCCAGCAACTGCCTGATATTCCTATCGGCTACATCCAGTAATTGCTCCTTGTGCGATGCAGTCAGCGACTGTGTCTTGCGCAATTCTTCTATAGGACCTGCAATAAGTGTCAGAGGAGTACGTATCTCATGGCTGACATTCGTAAAGAAATTCATCTTTAGTTGTGCATCCTCTTCTATCTGTTGGTTCAGCACTTGCAGTTTCTCGTTGCTCGCTATAAGTAATTTTGTCTGTTCTTCTTTCTTCGCGATTTGTTGTTCCTGCTGAATTTTCAGTTTTCTGTTACGTTTTAATGCCTTGAATATTGATACACATAGCAAAATTAAAACAACAATCAGAGCAATCATAAGGATTATTATTAATCGCTGCTGCTCGTATTGGGTACGAGTTGTCGTTAGTTTATTCTGCATGTGTTCTATCTGCGAGTCCAGACCGTCAATCTCAATATGTTGCTGCATTATGCTTTCCATATTGCTGCGGTCTACCAGACCCGTTGGCAGATATTCTTCTGTGTCGTATGGTTTACCCTGCAATATTTTCATAACCAGTGCCATAACCTTGTCACCTCGTGTCGGATATATAAACGAGGCTGTAAGGATTCCATTCTTCACTAATTCAATGCCAGAAGGGTTTTGCGAAAGAGCGTCAATGGCAACTAATTGTATATTGGGGTTTAATTGTCGGGCTTTATGTGCAGTCTGCCACGACAGCATACCGTCACTATGAAGGAACACCAAGTCAATGTTTGGATTATTCTCTAACATTTGTTCCATCACTCTGCTGGTGGTAGTGTGCATCCAATTGCCGTATTCACTACGGATAAGTTTAATATTCTCATATCTCTGCAGTGAACGCATGAATCCTTTATGACGTTCTTGTGTAGGGATGTCTTCCTTCTTTCCCATTATTTCGGCTATAAAGCCTTTTCCACCCAATAGTTTTCCTACATACTGACCTATCTCTTCGCCTATCTTCACATTATCAGCACCAAGGAAAGCGGTATATTTGTCTGTTATGCTTTTGTTGTCAACCAGAACGATAGGAATGCCAGAATCATAAGCACGTTCTATCTCTATTGCAACTGCTGGCACCGCTATGGGCGATATTACAAGAATGTCTACTTTTTCATCTACCAGTTCACGTATCTGTTGTACTTGGCGTTTGGCATCATTGTCGGCAGACCGAACATCTATTGTTACATTGTCATATTGGCATGCAGCATAACTCATTTCCTTTACAAGTTTCTCTCGCCACGAAAATGTGTGATATAACACTAAACCGACTTTGTATTCTTTATGTTCTGAACAGCCTGTAAACATAAAAAACACTATCGACATTAGTCCCAGAAGTTTTCTTACGGAATTATTACTTTTGAGCATTTTTCTCATCTTACTTTATCTTTGTGTTTTTAGTACTGGGAACAAAAATAGATATATTTTTCAAACTTCACAAGTGCAAAGTATACTTTTAACTGCAAATTTTATAAAAATATCAGGTAAAACATTAGGCACGCATAAAGGTATGATAAATTCTTTGTAACTTTACAGGATTAATTCATAGCGTATTTAACCTAAATCGGTTAATAGATTAGGGTTACCGTGCATCAATACATTTTTATCGGACAGCCCCCATTGCACATAGGCAAACAAAACAAGAATATAAAATTATTTAGGATATTACTGGTGTAAAAGTTTTTTTTATATATGTTTGCGATTAAGTAACCGCATTGCTCCAAATGAAACAATGCGGTCATAAATCCGGGTTCCCTTTATTTGCGTGTATCGGAACCCTACTCACTACTATTATCCAAGGAATATCACTACTCCTTTTGCTGCTTTGCCTCACGGTATTCTCTACGAACATGAGAAGGCAATGCACCATACTTTTCTCTGAAAGCTAAACGAAACGACGTGTCATTGGCAAACCCACACTCAAGCAAAACCTCATTGAGTTTACACTCCGGACAATCCCTCAAGATCTGTTCCGCTCTATCCAATCGGACAGAACGTACTAAGTGATGGAAAGAAAGTCCCAACTCCTTATTCACAAACTGCGATACGTACGTGCGGTTCACACCAAGCAACTTGCCAAATTCTTCCATTGAGAATTCTTTGTTGAAGAAAGGATTTTTCTTTGACGCGAGGATTTTTTTATACTTTCGTGTCAGAACTTTTGCATCGTAACCCATAATGCTTTCTTTTTAGAATTCATATTTATCTTTCCTATGCAAAGATACTAAAAAGCATTATAATGCATTTGTATAATTGAAGCATTCTTATGTATTTATGAATCAATTCACAGGTTTTTGTGTGTAAAAAATTGGAAATTGTAATTTACAATATACATAACGGTTATAAATAAGATTACACGACTATCGTAAAAAACGGTTGATTCGAATGTGTAGGATTCAGGTCGTGTCAGGTGATATTATGCCGGCCACGGTATTCTGACGGTGAGCATCCCATCTCCGTACGGAACAGTCGCGACATATGACCTGGGGTATTGAAGCCACATAAGGTCTCTATTTCGCCTATCGGCATATTCGTCTCTGCCAGAAGACGCTTTGCCTCTATCAGTCGGCGGTTACGAATATAAACCGCTGACGGCAGACCTGTAAGCGACTTTATCTTGCGATTGAGTGTGGAAACCGACATGAACAGATGTTCGGAAATGAATGTTGAGTTCACATCGCCTGAGCGCATATGCTCTGATATGAGCGTATTGAGATTGTGCAGGAACTCGCATTCTTCGTCACCCTGGCAATTGTCTGTCGTGTCGTCGACGTTCGTAGCATTTGAGACGAACGACTGTCGGATACGCTCTCGCTGTTCAAGGATTGTCTTTACACGGAGCAACAGTTCTTCATTCATAAACGGCTTCTCCAGATATACCTCAGCGCCTGCCTCTACACCTTCCATGCGTTCGCTGTTCTCCACCCGGGCGGAAACAACAAGAATAGGCAAATGGCTCATTGTCACATCTGCTCTTATGGCGCGCATCAGTTGCAGACCGTCCATGCGTGGCATGGCGATATCGGTGATAATTAAGTCAGGAAGCCCATCGGCAAGAATTTCCAACGCTTCCCGACCATCGACTGCGTGTGTGACATCATAGCCGTTATCGCGCAGGATGCAACATATAAGCAATGCAACGTCTTCGTTGTCTTCTGCTAAAAGGATGGACCAACGGCGGAGGGGGGCACTTACTGACTGTGTATTGACTGACGAGAACTTATTCTTACTGTCAATCAGATCATCATCAGGCACAGAATTAAGGCTTCTGATATCACCGATATCTCCTAATTTCACATATTCTCCGGTCTTTGATGCGGCAATGAGTTGCTTTATAAGGTCAAGCAACTGCACGCTCTGACGCTTGGCGGCACTGAGTTCTTCCTGTCCTGTCTTGTCATCAGCATTGATATGCGAGCTGAGCCTATGAATCATTCCAAGGACAACTACCATTGGGGTGCGCAACTGATGTGTCACGTTTCGATAGAACAGTTCTCTTTCCGCAGTAATCTTACGGCGTGTCTTTATTGTCCTGTTAACCAGTATCCACCATGTGGTAACTAATATTACAATCAATATTGTGCCAATAATCACCAACTGCAGCAGCAACGCTTTTTTCGCCGCTTTGTCTTCCGCAGCCTTCACGTGCTTGTTCAGTCGGTTCACTTCATATTTGACACGGCTATTCTGTATGGAGTTCTTTGCTTCTTCGGTTATCAGCGAGTCGGTATATATCCGGCTTTGTCTCAGGTCGCGCAGTGCGGGTTCTGTCTTTCCCTGCTTATCTTTCAGTAGTGAGCGCATGCCATATAGTGTAGCCAGATGCTCGTTTGAACCGATGTCATGTGCAGCCTTGATACCTATGGAAATATATTTCTCGGCAGAATCAAGGCGGTTGATAGTAAGGAAATTCTGTGCAAGCGAGATGCACGGAACAAGCCAGTGCCATGTATCGTGTGTGATTTGACCGAGTGAATACGAGTGCTGAAAATTTTCATTTGCTTTGTTTATGTCGCCAGATAGTTCATCAAGTTCGCCAAGATATGTATAACAGAGAGAGACACCAAGCATGTTATTGTCCTCACGATTTTTCTCCATAGAGCGGTTATAGTATATCCGTGCCGAATCAAAATCGCCTTCTGCTTTCTTTATAAAGCCTATATTTGCGAGGTTTATCGCCTGTCCCGTGGCACTGCCGAGGTCGTTTTCTACTTTCATCGCCTTACGGAACGCCTCCTCAGCAGCATCGTTGTTGCCGATGGAAAGAAACACATTACCCAGACCATTCAGCGAGTGTGCCCTGTTTTTATTGGCTTCGTGAGATGTCTTGTCTTTATATGCGTCGCATATGGCAAGTGCACGGAAATGATAGTCTGACGCGTCTTTCAATGCACCAAGGCGGCGGAAATTTGTTCCTTGGTTATTTAATGCAATGACAAGCTGTATCGTATCACTTATCTTTACAGCCATAGCAATGCACGAGTCGTGTACTTCGATGGCTTTCTGAAAGTCACTCACTTTACGATATGCTACGCCACGGCGCTGCATCTGCTCAAGAGCTTTTATCTTTACGCTGTCTGCCGAAGACCTGTCAGCTTTGCTTCTGTTGCATCCTGCCGCCAGAATAAATATCGTCAGGACTGTCATGACAAAGGCAATCCTTAGTATATTCAACTTACTCTTTCTCATCTTACATACTTCCAACTTAGATTTGGCAAATATAAACAAAAAAAACGGACAATGCAAGCAATCTTTACTAAATAGTAGAGATTATTTTCGCTTAACCTTGATCGGTCACTTGATTTTGCTTATCCTTACCCCGGTTCAGGATGTTTTTCTCTAAAGACTTTCTTTGCGTCTACGAAGGAAATGGCATTTATCATAGGGACGTGATTCATCACGCTCCGCCTCAGCATGTATTCATATCATATCGTAGGTGTGATTTATCACGCTCCGCCTCGCACGGAAAACAAGCGCGTCAGCCGTAGGGGCGTGATTTATCACGTTCCGCCTCCCTCCGTTAAAACACATAATCGCTCACACGACACGAAATG